>NZ_JAUBPB010000012.1:45651-131343 GCF_036700545.1 Microcoleus sp. SVA1B4 | reverse complement strand
TGTGGGTTGGGCGTCCCGCCCGTCCTTTTGGGACGGGCGGGACGCCCATCCCACAAACTTGTGGAAGTTATTTAATTCTCATTCCTAAGCGCGTAAGTGTTCACTCCTGACGCACCATACAAGCCTCGTTACTGGTTTAAATACTCCACAGCTTAGCCAGTATCTTGTGAACTATCGGTTGAGGGATGGAAATGAACATTGCTTTTTTTTAAACAAGCTGAAATCGTGGCCAGGCCCAGGTTCAAAATTTAGGCAAATAATCTGTTTACGGTCTTGATTAATGATTACTTGCATTTTTAGGCTGTGTTTTTTTTATTTCGTGAACAGTATTTTTCGGGTTTTTTTTCGTTCGATAGCTGTCTGTTTATGTGACATCCATTACCACAACTTTGCTGACGCCCAAAACCTTTGAACAATGCTTTTATCCTAGGAATACCAAATTTTCACATTTTTTTTAAAAAAGTTGATTTCATGTTAGTTACAATTCGGCTAATCGTTGATTCGGATACTCCCCAATTTGTCCCCGAAAATAGGTTCGATATTCTCCCCAATATTCCTAGGCAACTAAAAGTTGTTCTTCAAGAGTGAAGGCGCTTCGGCGTCCTCGTTGAGCTTGAGGATTTTCTAGCCGGAATTGTTCTCAAGTGTTAACCCTTTCTTTAAACGTTTGAATCAGGACACCACATCTCTGTTTAAATTGCTCCGGTTTCAAATTTTGATAAAATCGATAGATTTATTATGTAACTACAAAACACCTTTTTAGCATTTTATGCTGTTTTGAGCATCATGTCCTGAAAATCAGTTCAACCTGCAATTTCCTCCAATTAAGCCAAAGCCTTTATTCTAGCATATATTTTTTGCACGATGTCTATTATTTCTTCCCAATGACTACTGATACCAGTTGAAAAAAAGAATGCAACTGTAGGCCTGTGATCCCAACCACGTGCTTCATCAGTCATTTCCAATTATTCAATTATTCAATCCTCTGATACCAGTTGAAAAAAAGAATGCAACTGTAAGCCCGCGATCCAAACCACGAGCTTAATGAGTCATTTCCAATTATTCAATTTTTCAATCTAAAATCTCAAATCTCAAATCGTATGACTGGTGACTAAGGACGACTGACGATCGGAATCTCGATCGCAAACTCAGTGCCCCGTCCAGCTTCCGAAACGCAATCTAGTCGCCCCCCGTGCTGTTCCACAACTAAATGGTAAGAAATCGACAGTCCCAATCCAGTGCCCTTGCCGACTGGTTTGGTAGTAAAAAACGGGTCAAATAATTGGCGGCGAATCTCCTCCGGTATGCCCCGCCCGTTGTCGCAAATGCGGATCGCCACAAAATCGCCGCCAACAACTTCAGTGCGAATTGTAATTGTGGGAACAGTCAATGGAGAATTAGGATTTGACGGGGGTGAATTTTTCGCATTTCTCGCCGCCCATTCCCCTTGCTGGATTTCTTCATCCAAAGCATCAATAGCATTGCCGATAATATTCATGAACACCTGATTGATCTGACCAGCACAGCACTCGATGTGGGGCAAATTGCCATATTCTTTAATAATCTGGATAGTTGGATGTGGGCCGTGGGCTTTGAGCCGATGCTGCAAAATCAACAAAGTGGTTTCGAGTCCCTCGTGAATGTCAACGAGCTTGATGTTAGATTGATCCGATCGCGAAAAATTACGCATCGACACAACTATTTGGCGGATGCGCTCGGTTCCTACTTGCATAGAAGACACTAGCTTAGATAAGTCTTCTACCAAAAAATCGACTTCCATCTCTGCTGCTGCTTCCCGAATTTCCGAGACTGGTTCGGGATAGTGCTGCTGGTAAAGTCCCAAAAGTTGGAGCAATTCTTTGATGTAGTGGCTGGCGTGGGAAAGGTTGCCGTAGATAAAATTAACAGGATTGTTAATTTCGTGAGCGATACCGGCAATCATTTGTCCCAAAGAAGACATTTTTTCGGTTTGCACTAATTGAGTTTGAGTTTGCTGCAACTTTCGCACAGTTTGCTCTAATTGCTGTGCTTGATTTTTCAAGCAAGTTTGCTTTCGCCGCAGGACTTCTTCGACTCTCTGGCGCTTGATAATATCCCGTCTCAACAATTCATTTGATTCTAAAAGTTGAGCGGTGCGTTCTTCAACTTGTTTTTTTAAGTCGTCGTGAGCTTGGCGCAGGGCTTCTTGGGCCCGCTGCCGCTCTAAAATTTCTTGCTGCAAAAGTTCGTTGGCTTTCTGCAATTGGGTGGCTCGATCGTCCACTGCTTGTTGTAACAGCTCGATCGTCCCATACATTTCAGATTGGTTAAAAACTTGCGGCAAACTTGTCTGAGACACAACGCCCAAAAGCTCTCCCTGGCTGCCAACTACTACCAAACGGCGGACGCAGTGGCGCTGCATGGACTGGTGGACACTCCAGAGGGAATCGGTGGGAGATATGCAAAATAAAGGCGCACTCATGGCCCTTGCAGCGGGGATTTCCGAGAGGTTGAGTTCGAGGGCGTGAAACTGCACGATGTCGCGCTCGGTGACAATGCCGATCGGAATTTGGTAATTTTGTGTTGGTGCGATCGCCCGATCGGGATGCTGAGTTTGCTCTTTGACAATGACAACGGAACTAACTCGATGCTTGACCATGAGCTGGGCTAAATCGAGGGCTGAGGCAGTTGTTGTGGCAGAAATGACTTGGTGCGTCATGACATCTGCTGCACAGCGCAAATTGGTTAGCAAGTTAATCGGCTGGAGGGCTTCGTGAATGGCTTCGCGGGTGATGATGCCGAGAAGTCGCGAGTCCTCGTCCACTACGGGCAAATGCCGGATGGAGTGCTGGCGCAAGGTGAAGATAGCTGTGAAAATATCTGGAGACTCGGATTTTTTGAGAGTAATGGGCGATCGAGTCATTACGTCAGCAATTGTCAGTCCGACTGTACAAGCTGCGACGGTAGTTAGCTTGACGATATCCCGTTCTGTAAAAATGCCGATCGGGCGATTATCTTCCACGACTAAGACGCAACTGCGCTTGGCTGCGCTAGCAACAGCGTTTTGTTTTTCGCCACAAAGGTGACAGGAGACGCGCATCGGGTTCATGAGAGCCAACACTTGGGCGATCGGGGTTTCTGGAGCCACGGTGAGGGGGTGGCGGTCGATCGCCCGATCTAAAGGCGAGGAGTAGATTGGCCGGCTGTTGGGGCGTTCGGCCGGTTCTGATGATTTAATTACCGACAACTGCGGAGCTGAATCTCGAAAATGTTGTAATTGTTCTTCTTGTAGCATGATTATTAATTTTACTTAATGAGTTGTTACAATTTTGGAGACTTGGGTTGGCAGACTTAGCATTAATTAAGCGGGTGATAGATGCTCGATCGCCTAAAATCTGATTGCTAGAACACTCTTATTTAATTTTTATTTTTTAAATCCTATGTCGTGGACTCCCTTAAGTCATCGAATTCATCACTTGCCGCTTATCCTTGCGGGCCCGATTTTGCGCCGGACTGAAAGTCGGGCCGTGACAGTTTGGCTGGCTCTGAAAGCCCCCCGCCAAGTCGAACTCAAGGTTTATTCGACAGAGGGCGGAACCGGCGAAATTGTCGATCGGCCCTTGCTCCAAGGTGCGACCTCTACCGTGCAGCTCGGCAAATACCTGCACGTAGTCGCCGTGACTGCTAAACCAATTAACAGCAACCTCTTGACATCTGGGCAAATTTATGCTTATGACATCAAGTTTACTGGGAGTAGCGAGTCGAACGTCGGGGGTGCAGTCCCAGAAAATGAGAAAGAAAATCTCATTTCTTGCCTGTGGCCTGCCACCCCTGATTTATCGGCTTTGGGGCCGGAGACGATTAGTTATTTCGCTCACCAGTTGCCCACTTTTGCCCTGCCGCCGCAGGATTTAAACTATTTGCGTATCGTTCACGGTTCTTGTCGTAAGCCCCACGGAGACGGCAGAGATGCGCTGCCCATCTTGGATAATTCGATCGAACAGTTTGCAGGAACGGCAAATAGCAGGCCCCACCAACTGTTTTTAACGGGCGACCAAATTTACGGCGACGACGTTGCCGATGCCATGCTGTGGGCCTTGACTGACGCTGGCGATACACTGTTGGGCTGGGAAGAAAGTCTACCCCTGATGGATGATGCCCAAATAAAAAAGAATTTGTGTATCAGTATACCTAAAAATTCGGAAAACGAAACTGCACTTGACCAAGAGAGGGAAATTTTTAGAGAGTCGCCAATTCAGAAACCGTCGGATGCTGAGTATCAGTTCAAAAAACCAATTGAGTTACAGCCGGGGACTCGCAGCGATATTGCCAGAGATTTTGGCGGCTTTACGGCGATGTTGGTGAATAAACCCAAAAATGCTAAAAGTCACTTGTTTAGCTTGGGCGAATATTATGCGATGTATTTGTTAGTTTGGTCGCCGGTACTCTGGTGCACAAGTTTTCCGAAGGGTAAGGATATTTGCCCAAATTCTAAGCAGGCAAAAGTCTGGGATAGAGAAGTTGTTGAACTTAACGGTTTTGCTCGCAATTTGTGGAGAGTGAGGAGGGCGCTAGCGAATATTCCTACTTATATGATTTGCGATGACCATGATGTTAGCGACGATTTTTATTTGAATCGAGAGTGGTGTTACCGGGTGCTGGGGAAGCCGCTGGGCCGCCGGGTAGTGCAGAATGCTTTGCTGGCTTACGCTGTGTTTCAGGCTTGGGGAAATACGCCTGCACAGTTCGATCGCGAAAAACCGGGAGATAAATTATTCAAGGCTGCTGAAAAATGGTCTGCTTCGGCGGGGACTGATGTTTCTGCTTGGGAGGATGCGGCTTCGTATTTGGGAATTCCCGCGCTCGATCCAAAAACTCATTTGCCTAAGTTGAAATTAGATGAAGATGTTTTTATTTTGGATCGAGATGACGAGGGTGTAACTGAGGTTTTGAATTGGCATTTTACTGTGAGAAGTTTTAAGCACGAGGTGATTGTGCTGGATACGCGGAATTGGCGGGGGTATCCGGTGAAAAGTGCGATCGATCCACCGATGCTTTTGACTCACAAAGGTTTTGAGGAGCAAATTCAGAAACCTTTGAGGGAGACTGAGTTGCTGAATAAAACTGGGGAGTTTGAGATTGAGGCGACGCTGGTGGTTGTGCCGACAAATTTGGTGGGTTTGTCGATTATTGATGCGGTGCAAAAGTGGGATGTGGAACAGGGGAAGGTTTTTAATAGTGATGCGGGGGATTCTTGGAATTTTCATGAGTTAGCTTTTGTGAAGCTGTTGGTGGAATTTTTTAAGCAGCGCAATCGGGTGATTGTGTTGACGGGGGATATTCACTATGCTGCTGCTGTGCGACTGAGTTATTGGTCTGATTGTCATTTTGGCGATTCTCGATCGAACATTGAGCCTTTGAAGGGGGCGAATGATAAGTCAAATTGTCAAAATTCTGTGTTGGCGCAGTTGACTGCTAGTGCTTTGATCAATGAGGAGTGGACAACGCATTTAGTTCATACTAAGATTAAGTCGCTGTTTCCTGAGCGATCGCACGAATGTTTGGGATGGAATGAGCCGCTGGAATTAATGAAGATTTCGAGGGGTGGCAGAAAGAAGGCTATGGCGGCTGCTGTCAGAAATAGACAATCTCTGCCTGATTGGGGCTATCGGATTGACTGGATTAAACGGCAAAGAGCTCGCGTGTTTTTGCAGCTAGAAAATGGAACTGCGTCAGATAGATCGCATAAAAATAAACAATTGTCATTCCGGCGTAGGTTATGGAATTTTATATCGCTGTTGTGGCGCAATCGCTGGCTGCAAGAGGGTGATGAGATTGTGGGATATAGCAATATTGCGATCGTCAGTTTTCAGTGGCCGGCTGATGATGATGGGGAGAAGGCGGTGATGCAAAATATTTATTGGCGGCCTCTTTGGGAGCCGGATAGTGTAGTTTATAGTCAATATTTTGTGCCACTGGGATTGGATGAGGATGATTAGATTCACGATTTATTGAAGAAGTCGGGGATTTCGATACGGGTACAATATTGTGATCGGTTTGTGGCAGTGTCCGCCGGAGGAGAAACCCTAGTCTCATAGCTAAAGTCGGTTGGAACTGAGATGTTACACCATTCTCAAGAACAGGCTTTCCGGCCTGTTCCACAAGAGATGAATTTTATTGTGGAACAGGCCGGAAAGCCTGTTCATAAAAGATTTATCGAGAAGGGTGCAAGATGTCAGTTGGAACTGAGATGTTACACCCTTCTCAACTAGCCATACTGCCAGCCACTAAGGATCGTGGATTAAATAACTTCGTAGGTTGGGTTGAGGAACGAAACCCAACAATCAAGCGTGGCGTTGGGTGGAGCGAAGCGTAGGGTTCGTCCCTCAACCCAACCTACAAAAAATGCAAGTTATTTAATTCTCATTCCTAACAGTGATCTCAAAACTGTGCTTATGAGCTAGACTCTGGGTACGATCGATATTAATTAACAGACCCAACACTACCAAAGATAGCAACAAAGTTTCTCCGACAGTCGCAGATTTCCTAGAGCCGGCCGACTTGCTCAATCAGTTAAAAGCCATACGCAAAAAGTCGAGGGCGGACTTGGCAGATATGGAAGTTGTTTGGGACATATTAGAAAACCATCAGCACGAAAGTTCAGCGGAAAACTAACCTTCTTGCTGTTCGATAAACGTGAAACCCTTGATGGATATAGCAGAAAATAGAAAGCCCGTGACGAGATTTGAACTCGTGACTTCCTCCTTACCAAGGAGGTACTCTACCACTGAGTTACACGGGCATAAAAAATTAAGAATCTCCAATTAAAAAATTAATTTTTAATTCTTAAATTTTAACTTTTTATTAAATTGAGGTGGGCCGAGCTAGATTTGAACTAGCGTAGGCGTAGCCAGCGGATTTACAGTCCGCCCCCATTAACCGCTCGGGCATCGACCCATTTCCATCACAGTTATACATCCTAGCACCAGAATCTTTATTTGCAACATTATATTTAAAACTCTAATCATTTAGCTGATAACACATAAGTGAGTTAGGGGCTGACGGGAAAATTGAACACTGTTTAAGGTGTGCATTGCTAAGTCTAGGCTGGGTGCGTGCCCGGAGCACCCTAAGTCTAGACTTAGCCCAAATCCCTAATTCACTAATTCCCCGGTTTCTTGCAGGGAGTGCAGGCGGCGGTAAATACCTTGTTGACTCAAAAGTTCTTCGTGGCTGCCAACTTCGACGATTCTACCGCCGTCGAGTACGACGATCGCATCGGCTTCGCGAATTGTACTCAGTCTGTGGGCAATAATTATGGTGGTGCGCGTACCGAGGATATTTCGCATGGCTATCTGGATCGATCGCTCGCTTTCATAGTCCAAACTAGAAGTAGCCTCATCAAAAATTAACACATCCGGCTCCACCAACAGCGCCCTGGCAATCCCCAACCGCTGCCGCTGGCCGCCGGACAACCGCATTCCTCTCTCCCCGACCACGGTATAGTAACCTTGGGGCAACAGCCGCACAAAATCGTCTACTTTGGCAATGCGACAAGCATCCTCAACTTGCTCGAAAGTGGCGTTTCTGTTTCCGTAAGTCAAATTTTCCAGCAAAGTACCGTTAAAAACGTCTACTTCTTGGTGGACAATGGCTAAACGCTGGCGGTAGCGAGTCACGTCTAAGCTGCAAATGTCTTCGCCGTCGATCAGAATGCGGCCGGAGTTGGGTTCAAAGTAGCGAAACAAAAGTTTCACTAAAGTCGATTTCCCGGAACCCGATCGCCCGACTAATGCTACAGTTTGTCGGGGATGAATCAATAAATTCACATCTTGCAAAACGGGTTTTTGACTGTCGTACCCGAATGTCAAACCGCTGATCTCAACTTTGCCGGTAAATTTATAAGATGGCTGTGCCGATCGAGCATTTTCTGCTAAATTAACCGCATCAACACCGTCGGGCGTTTGCATAAACTCGTGGAACCGGATCATTGAAGAATAACGCCGCGCCAATGATTCGGCGATAATGCTAATCGGACGCAGTTGGGAATATGCCATGCTTGCCAACGTGTAGACGGTAACAAAATATCCGAGGGAAATTTTGCCTGCAACCGTGGCTGCTAGGCTAAAACCAAGAACTGAAAACAAACACAACTGGACGATCGTCTGCTGGTATGTCCCCAAGGTGACGTATCCTTTGTGAATGCGGTGGATCACGACTTTTAATTCGCGATCGAGTCGGGTGGTTTGCCTTTTGAGTTCATCGCTTTCTGTCGCAAAAGCTTTGACTGTTTTGATGTTGGTGATAATTTCCGAGTTGCGGCTTTCTGTATCTTCGATGTATTCATCCAGAATTTCTTCCCGCGCAGTCACCTGTTGCAGGCCTTTGAGGGTGAAACTGAGGATAAATAGGAATGAAACCAAAATTAATAAGCCAATCCGCCACTCAATTAAGCAGATAACGGCAAAAATGCCGATTAAGCGGACGACTTCGGGGATGAAGTCGCCGGCAATTTCTGGGTAAGTCCAAGTATGGTTGGCGATGCCTTTGGCGATGCGGCTGGCAATCCGTCCGGCGTTGTTTTCGTCGTAGAATTCTAGGGGTAAGGTGAGGATTTTGCCGATCGCACTTCTCATTCGATCGCGCCTTGCCCTCAATGGTATCGCCCAGTGGAACCAATTTGCTACCCAAGGCTGGATCGGTGCTTTGGCTACTGTTACCAGAAAAATTATGCCGAGCAAGACGGATAGCGATAATATTTTGTTGGGTGACTGCTGGGTAACAGAGGCGATCGCTGCTATGAGTTTTTGCGTTACTGTATCTGTAGGTTGACCCGACAATACGTTTAATATTTGACCGATCGCGTAAGGAACAAGCAAATCGGCTAGTGCCAAAATGCTGGATGCGCCTATGCTGTAAAGTGATATTTTCCAGTAGCGGCTGTAGTATTTGAAGATGTCCTGAAAGCTTGCCATAAATTTTTGTTGAGATACAACCCTTGCAAACACTTGCATTTAGAACTGCGCTCTCGGCGCGCCGTGTTTACAAGTGTACTACAAAAGTAGTCGATCGGGGATTCATCTCGGCTCATGCTAGCGACTCGCCCGATCGGGTGATTTATGGCAATCATTCGATCGTCAGCAATCGATCCGCATTCCTGGGCAATCAATTCCAGACTAAGGGCCAAAAAATGCAAAAGACAGAATTTTTCTTAAATTCTGCCTTCTGAGCAATGCCTTATAAGTTTTACCTTTGAGTCGTCTGTTAGCTGAAGGTGTAGGCTGATTGCAGCGCCCACCAGATCAAGAAGCCGATTCCGCCGGCAATGACAATCGCCGAAATGGCGATCGCTATAGGACTGTCAGCTCCCTTGAACTTCATGATTCCGCGATTTAAATCTGACATGACAGTGTTCTCCCACAATTCCAGCTTGATTGTAGCTTTGCCGTGGGTCGATGGCGGTCAATTTTCACGGCAATTACTGATTTGGTTAATGATCTGGCTGCTGAAATTGCAGGTGGGGAGTGGGTTTGGGGGGGGTTTACTGGGTTTGTGAAAAAAACTTACTAAAAAGACTTGACAAATTTAGAGAATTGAGACAATATTGTTAATACCGCAGGAAATGCGGGTGTAGCTCAGTGGTAGAGCGTCACCTTGCCAAGGTGAATGTCGCGCGTTCGAATCGCGTCACCCGCTTTAGAAGATAAACAAAATCAAGAAAACCGGAAAGTAGATCAAGAAAGTTTTCGGTATACTCCTAATGATGGTTGAAAATACCTAAGTTAGTGGTAAGATTGAATGCAGAACTTGTAAGTCAAAATTGCCGATCGGGCAATATCTCGGAATAGGCAGTTGAAAGCCTCGCTTTGGCGGAATTGACAAGTTTGATTAAGTGGATATGTTAACGATTATTTTTGCAAAAACGCTTTTTTTATCCGATCGCTAGTGCCATCTCAAAAAGCTCCCAAGATTGACTTAAACGATGAGTACCCCTGTCCTTGCCGACGCCGGGGTCGTCTAGTTCCCATAACGTTGACAGAAGCCTTTGGCTGCAACCGCTGTCAACAAATATTTGTATTGGACGAAAGTGGAGACGTGATCGAGCAACTATCAACGAACTATCCTTACAAGCAGGCTTGGCGGTGGACAGGGCACCAGTGGAACAGAGCGCATCCGGGTTTGAAAGCCCATTACTTGCCACTGGCTTTGGGTATGATATTGGTGCCGCTAGTGATTTGGTTGCCCTTGGCGCTACACTCGCCGGGCCCGAATATTATTCTGTGGGCAATGGTCGCCGTGCTGCTAGCAATGCTGCCGGCGCTGATGGTATGGCTGGCTTACAGGCGTTAGCTAGATGATAATAGAGGATTTTACCCATTCATCAGATGCCGCAAATGTCGCGCGTCGGGCTTATCAAGCTTCTTTGGAGTTGGCGGCGACAAAGAGTGCCGATCGCGCGGCAGCTTTGCAGGCGATGGCGGGCTCGCTGAAACGCAGACAAAATGACATTTTAGAAGCAAATACTCTGGATCTAGAAGCGAGTCGGGACATGGCGATTCCCGAATTGATTGTGGAGTGGCTGAAGCTGACGCCGGAACGGATCAAGACAACTGTGCAAATTCTGGAACGGTTGGGGGAAATGCCAGATCCGATCGGCAGGGTGATCAATGCTTCTTATCAGGTCGATCGCTGTCAGGTTTACTGTCAGTCGCTACCACTGGGGGCGATCGCTCTAATTTACGAGGCGTTTCCAGAGTTGGGGGCGATCGCTGCGGGTTTGTCTCTCAAAAGCGCTAATAGTTTGATTCTTAAAGGCGGCAGCGAAAGCTGGCAAACTAATGCTGTAATTGGGGAAGCTTTGGTTTCGGCGATCGATGAGGTCGGTTTGCCATCGGGATGTTTGCAGGTACTGCCGCCGGATCGGGGCGCTTCGATCAGAGAATTGGTCACTCAAGACCAATATCTCAATTTAATTATTCCCTACGGTAGACCAAGTTTGGTGCAGCAGGTGGTAAGGTTGTGCACAGCACCAGTTTTGAGGTCGGCAATGGGAAATTGTTACCTTTATTGGTCGCCGACTGGCAGTTTGGAGATGGCAAGGTGGATGATTTTGGACAGCCATCAAAGCGTGCCCGATCCTGTTAATGCGATCGAGAAAGTGCTCATCGATCGCAACCAAAAGCCTTCTTCCTTAGTCAGGCTGTGGAACAGTTTAAAAGAAAAAGGCTTTCAAATTAGCGGCGATGCGGATCTCGTCGCAGATTTCCCAGACTTGAAGCTGGCTGAAACATACGAGTGGACTCAACCGTATTTAAACAAAACCATAGCGTTTAAAGTTGTCGATAGTTTAGAGATTGCGATCGGCTGGATCAACCGCTACAGCAGTGGTCACGCTGACTGTATTGCCACTGAATCTTACTTAGAAAGTCGCCAATTTGCTCTGGATGTTAACAGCGCCTCAACTTTTATTAATGCCTCACCTCGGTTTTGGCGCTATCAAAATCGGGGAGATGCGATATTTTTGGGAATGTCCAACCAAAAAGGTTATCGCCGGGGATTGATCGGGTTAGATACGCTGACGACAATTAAAGAAATTGTTCAGGGAAACGGACTTTTTTAATCTTATAGGTTATTTAAGATTGGTTATTGAGATTAAACCAAACTGAAAAGTGGGAAACTATTATCGATGCGTAAGCCTTTAATATTTGTCCCAAAAACCTTTTTATAGGATACAATAATATCTTGGTAGAACAATCAGGCCGCCTCGATCTAAAGCAATTTGATCACAAGCTGCAGGATAGCCGCAGTGGAGACAGATAAAATCTCCGCATCCTAACAATAAGCCGCCGGATTTATGTGTGGGTTCAATCTAAAATCGGGTACGGAATCTAATTAAATTTAGAAACTTATTAATTGACATGAAAACACTCTTAGCGATCACATGAAATCAGAAAAATCACTCAATACTCTAGACAAAACTGCAGCGGCGACTTTAGGCAAAGAAACGCTAATTCACCACTCGGTATATGTTAAAAAATTGCGTCCACTTCTGCCATCAGAAGCCTTTAAACCAGATGCTAGCAAGTTGGTTATACTGTTCATTAATATGGCCATTTTGCTACTGGGTTGGGGGATTGCCGATTGTCTAGATCAGTGGCCCATCTATCTTCTATGGCTTTATTTACCTTTAGCTTTAATTATGGGTAATAGTATCGTAACTATGGGATTTTTCGCCCATGATTTCATGCACGGTAGCGTCAATAAAAAGTCTCGTATGACTTATCATATAATTAGTTTTCTAGGGTTTGCAATGATGTTTATGCCTTCTACTCAGTGGAAATATGTTCATAACATTGTACATCACAGTCAAACAAATTATCTAGAAGATCCGGATCGCAATTACCTTTACCACCAGCCGAATAGTTGGGGAAAATGGATTCATAATTTCTTTGCGCCAGCGATTGATAATCCATCTTGGTTATTAATAGTAGGACTTCCAGCATCGTGGTTATTTCATCAATTTTGCCACCTCTCGTCGAGCCTATTGTTTAATAATAAAATTGTGGATTATGTGCCCGCTGCATTCACAGTTAGTCAGAAAGATAGATTGAAAATTGCTCTTGAGTTGTTTGCGGTTTTATGCCTGCATTTTAGCATTTTATTCTATTTAGAGTTTCATGCGCTAAAAATCGTTCTTGGGTACTTGCTACCCTTAGCAATCGGTCATACAGTTGCAATGTTTTATATCTACACAAATCACCTGATTTGTCGGATGACGAGTGTTAATGACCCGCTGATTAATAGTCTTTCAATACGGGTTCCCAAAATAGTTGATTTGTTGCATTTCAATTTTTCATATCACACGGAGCATCATATTTTCCCTAGTCTTAACTCAGACTATTACCCTTTGGTTCAAGAGTTGATCCAAATTCACTATCCTGGGCGGATGAATTTACTGGATGCTGGTGAAGCTTGGCAATTGTTAATGAAAACTCCTCGGCATTACAAAGATGAAGTTACGTTAACTGATTATTTAGGGGAAACTTCGGTAAATTGCCCTCTTGATAATTCTGCTGTAACACCTTTGCCATAGCTAAATACACCCGTTACGCTCACAAGTTCCCCCCAGACTACAACTAGAAACCGACGCTAACGAGCAATTTCACCTGACGGGATAACAACCCCGTCAGGCTTATAATTCTACATCCAAAATATTCCCACGGGTTGATTCAGAAAGATAATTCTATTTATTTGTATTATTAGTAATGGCGATATTATGGTGCAAGAGTTGTTGAAAATTCACTATCCCGATCGCATGAATTTAATCGATGCTGGCGACGCTTGGACGTTGCTGCTGGAAACACCCCGGCATTATCAAGATGAAGTTACCTTCACTGATTCCTCTGGTACATTGTGTGTGAATTGCTCGATCGCTGAAGACTACAAAAGCTGAGAATGGGCAAAGGAATTTTCTTTTGGGGAGTAGGGGGTGGGGGGGGCGCCCCCCCCCCTACTCCCCAAAAATACACTCCTACATACTGATGCTATTTAGCACCAACGAAGGCTTGAGAGCAAAATAAGGAATGACTCGTTTTTGATTGTTAGCATCAATCCTTTGTTCTGCCATATTCAAATTTTGCTGGAACTGTCTGGCTAAAAGTTGGATCGGGGTTCCCGCAAAAACTTCGTCGAAGCTCATCCGGTAGAGTTCTCGGAAAGATTTATCGTAATAACCCAAACGGTCATATCGATAAGCTGACAAAATAAACATAGTTTTCAGTTGCTCAGCCGCTCGTTTGTACGGAGGAAGCAACCGTAAAATATCCTTTTCTGTAATCACTTCGAGATTGCCAGAAGCGGTAATTTTGGGAATGTCCCGGTAGGCTGCCAAGGGCATATTGGCGGCAAAAGCCATGTATTCGTACTGGGGAAAATTGACGGCTGAATGCTGCGGGCCGCAGGTGAAAATTACAGTTGTGACAATTTTAATTAATTGTTCAACTGTGTCGATTTTGCTTGGCATTCCTTTGACTTTACCGCCGTTATCAGACGCTAATTCTTGAGCCCAGGTTTGCAGTTCCACATCTTCTGCGATCGCCTCTTTCGTCGGGTAAAAGTGTTTGAGATAGCCGGAGACAAAGGTTTCGATCGCATTCCACAGCAGCAATCCATCATCTCGGTAAGGGTAGTGAGGCAGTTGATTTGGATCGTCCATTTCCCGATTTTTCAGTTCGGTTGGGAAGGCAAATTGATCCAGACTCCAGTTACTGCAAGCCTCTCTAGCTATTTCCATTGTCTCTGGCAAGCTACCGCTTAGCAAGTCATCGACTGGCCCGCCCGGAGCGATCAAATAAGAACGCGCCAGCTCGTTGTTAGTCAACATAAACCGAAAGTGCGGTTTCAGCAGCAGGCTAAGGGGGTGATTTTTAGCCAACTGTCGGGCGGTGACGATCGCGATTGGTTCCATCACCAAATGAGTTCGACCTAAATGCGAGCTCATTTCGTGGTGATTGGCATCTGCTACTTGCACGCAGAGTTTCGCAAACAGCCAATCCACAGGAGGATCGAACGGGGTGTAAAGATGGCTATTTGGGGTCGGATCTAGTTGAATGGCGATCGGCACCAGTTCACCGCGATCGCGGATTCCCGTCCACCGCCAAGCGAAAAAAGCTCGCGGTTTTGGCAAGAATTTTCTGCCTTTTTCATAGCTGCCGCCTCCAATTTTTGAAGGCGCGCGATAGTGTTGGTCGCTACCCGTATAATCGGCAATGTAAATGTTTTTTTGTTGCAACTCTTGGCCCAGATCGAATAATGGGTGAAAGCTGGAAATTTGTGCCAGTGTTTGCGCCCGAGGATCGCCGGCATCTAACAAACGAAGCACCATCGGATTTGCCCCAGACAGGCGCTGTTCTGCAAAAGAGCGATCGGTTTGGTAGATTTTGGCAACAGCAGGTAGCGGCAGCAGAGTAAAGAAATCTTCATAGTCTTGGAGCTCGTCGAGAGGATCGAGAAAACTTCTCGAATCGGCCGCCAGCATATTTCCTGGAAGTTCCGATGTTGCTAGTATCCGCTCTCCAATATACTTGCTCGAAAAGTTCTCGACTGCTGGCACATCTTTCAATAATGCCAAAGGTGATAAACTCTCAAAGTCAAACTGATAAGCTTGTTGCTGCCGATTCAAGGAATCGCGACGCTGTTCTTGGTTCGGGTCGTCTTGAGGAAGAGAAGGTTTCATATTGTCTACCATTGTATAAATCAACTCTCTTTTTGTAGTAAAATATCGGAGATCATCACTACCGATCGAGGATGGAATTTAAAAAGTATTGTGCAGGCTCACGCTTGATATAGGTCTTATTCACCGATCGATAATCTTATTCCGGATTTTTTAAAGCTCAGAAAAATTCCTCAAAAGAAGGCAACACTTCTCGATCGCCCTAAATCTATGTTGAAAGGTTTCATCCTCCCGATAAGTAGCTCGCACTCAAGAACCCCGACTTCTTTGAGATGTCGGGGTTCGGGGAGTTCGGTTTTTTGAGCTGAGTCTACTCATTAGCGCTTAGGCACGAACCATTAAATATTGACCGTTGCCGTTATATTCGCCCTCGCAACTCGCGAAATTAGACACAAACCAAATCAAGTAAAACCGCCAGATGCGACGAAATTTAGCATAGTCGATGCCGTAGTCTAAATCTTTGAGTATTGCCTGAGAATCGTCAAAGTTTTTCAACCATTTAGCAAAGGTTGTGGAGTAATTGTATCCGTTGAGATACCATCTTTTAATGGTCTTGAGGTCTTTGTTGTGGCTGGGAATTGCATCATATTTCCAGTAACGGCCGTGGGGAAAAATGTATTTCTGGGTGAAAACGCTGGATATATTGTTGGGAGTGCGAACTGTGATGATGTGAATGAAAACTTTGCCGTTATCCTTCAGGAAAGATTCTAGCTTTTGGAAAGCTTTCGTTAAATTGCCTAGATGCTCAAAAACTCCGATGGAGAGAATTTTGTCAAATTTTGTCTCGAAGTTGGCGTCGTTAAAATCGCCTTCATATAGGGTAAATCGACCTGAACTAAGGTAGCTTTCGGGGTCTTGCATCTTCTGACGCATATACTCGCATTGGTGGTGGCTGAGGTTAATGCCAGTAGACTGGACATTGGGGAATTTGGAAAGAATGTAATTGGGAACGCAACCCCAACCGCAGCCAAAGTCTAAAATATTGTCGCCATCCTGAATTTCTAGCTTCTCAATCACATGATCAATCATCTGCATTTGCGATTGTTCAAGGTTGGCTGCTCCTTTTTCCCACAACCCCATGCTGTATTTAGGATAAATGAGTTTGCCGTCGCCTAACATCGGATTCAGCATTGCTTGAGGTAAGTCGTACTGAATCTTCATTAAATCCCGCGGCCCTTCGGCTGTATGGTCTGTTTCTGTTAGTACCCATTCATAGGGTGCAAGCAGGGAGGGGAAATGCTTAAAAAAGACGGGCATACAGGTATCAAAAAGCGATCGCAATACTGAATCTGCGACTTCTAATCCGTTGATGTAAGACTCTGCTACTGCCATTTGCACCGTGTTAACTGCACTGACTGCGAGGCGGGTTGCTCCGTAGGCGATCGGACTTTTGCTATGTACATCTCCCACGATGGGAATGTGTTTTTCGATGCTTTGTAGGGCTGTTGATGAAGTCATGGTTATAGTGGTTTTAAAGATGCTGCTATTCTATCTCACGAAAATTAGCTGGTTGTTAGAGATCCAAAAAGCTGAAACTATTGTCAAGTCAGGTTTGCACAGCCAAACTTCCCAAAATCCTAAAAACATATGGCGGTTGAAGGGGATTTGATAACGGATTTATAGGGTTTGGGCGATATGAATTTTATTAAGAATTATGTCAGTCTATTTGAGATTTGAGATTTGAGATTTGAGATTAACTCCAGAGCTTGAATTGGGGTATTTTCAGGGTGAGATTAAAATTTTAGTGTTCAGTTATACCATTTTAGATATTAGAATTGAAAATGAATGATGAGCTAAGAGTTGGACTCTTGCCTAGAGTTGCATTCTTTTTTTAAACTGGTGTCAATCGATTTTAGATTTTAGATTTTAGATTTTAGAGGCGACCCCACGGATAAATGCTCTTTCTTGAGGATTTTCGATTTTCGATTTTGGAGTGATTCCACGGATAAATCACGTGGCGGGTACCACCTTTGAAATTCGTGGTCAGTTGGGCGCTTGAGGTGAGGAAACGAGAAGCAAGTGCCGATCGCGACTTATAGTTAAGGTATCAGGGATACAGAAAAAATGCCCAGAAACCGGGTTTGCATACAGGTTCGCTGCAATAACAGATGTCCGCGAGATTCCTCGCTAATTAACTAGACGCGCCACCTATGCCACAGATTCACTATCTGCCGGACGATCGCACGATCGAGATAGACGACGACGATATAATTCTCGAAGCTTCCCTGCGTGCCGACATTCCCCACACCCACATCTGCGGCGGTAGCGCCCGATGTTCGACTTGCCGGGTATTGATTGTCGAAGGTTTGGAATTTTGTTCTCCCCGCACTTCGCCGGAAGAGGAACTTGCCAAAAAATTGCGCCTAGAACCGGAAATTAGGCTAGCTTGTCAGACACAGGTTGCGGGCGGCAGGGTGATTTTGCGCCGACTGGCGATCGATTCTGAAGACTTGGAATCATTTAACGACGAAATGGCCGGAAAGTTGATTTCTACTCCTGTGGGTCAAGAGAAGAAAATTGCAATTTTGTTTGCCGATATTCGAGGGTTTACTGCGTTTGCAGAATCGCTGTTGCCCTACGATATAATTTATGTTTTAAATCGCTATTTCCAAAAAATGGGTTATGTTATAAACCGCAATGGCGGGATGATTAATAATTACATGGGAGATGGTTTTATGGCGCTGTTTGGGTTGGAAAATCCCGACAAGGCGGCGGAACAAGCGGTGAGGGCTGGGGTGGAGATGCTGGAGGAACTAGAGAAACTCAATCCCTATTTTGAGACTTTATACCGTCACCGGTTGCGGATTGGGATTGGCATTCACTGCGGGTGGGTGGTTGTGGGGAATTTGGGGGCGTCGAAGAGTCAGACAGTTACGGCGATCGGAGATGCGGTGAATTTGGCCAGCCGGATCGAGGCTGCTAATAAGCAAGTGGGAACAAGTTTACTAATTTCCGAGGAGACTTATCAGGAAGTGAAAGAATTGGCGATCGTCGATCGGTGCGTATCCGTGCCAATTCCGGGTAAAAGTGGCGAATATCCGCTGTATGAAGTAGTCGGGATGCCGCCGCTGCCCGCGGCAATCGAGGTGGTTTCCGAGGTTAAAAATATTTCTATATGGCAAAAATTTGTCAATAAGTTACTGGCTTTATATGCTGCTGCGGGCAATTGGCTTCGCAAAATTTGGAGTTAAATCAGAAAACTCTAGAGCAACTTTTTTTATTTTTGTTATTCCCTCGATAATATGAATATTCCTAAGTCAATTCTTCGCATTTTTCTATTCTCCCGAACGATCAAATCCTTTGATCACAACGAGATTTAGACCTGTGACTTGCTAACCTGCTAACGGCTGGGGCTGAAGGTTGCACTGGCAAGGTTGCTTGCGATAAATTCAAAATCGGTAAAAATAAGGTAGAAAATATGGTACATTATGATGTGTGTTTTTTAAGACTGCGAAAATCCGATGAAATCAAAGTTAATTGAGCTTTTTGGCCTTCTTCTTGTGGGATTGCTGGCTAGATCATCTGATGCACAATCTCAACCGAATCAGCAGAATATAGTTCTACTTGAAAATTTACCAGGTACTGAGTTATCTTGTGGGTCTAGAGTCCGTAATGCTTTCCCAGGAGGGCCCTGCAAAGCCGTCATCGAAGATAACAAGTTAATTTTTTATATTGAAGTCGGCAGTCACCAAGAAAAATTGGGTAACCAACGCGCTACCCAAGCGATCGTGATTCCACTCAAAAATATTTTTACCATTACGACGAAAATCTGGAGTAACACCAAGGTTTATGGGTACATCGGATTTATGACAGATGAGTCATTGCCATCTGGAAACCGAACCAACTTCCTTGATTTTGAAAAAAAGATCATCGACTACGAAATCCCCAGTCTAGAAGCTTTGACTCAGGCCCAGCAGCAATGGTTGAAAATGCTGAGAACCAAACTGCTTCAACCCACCCAATTTGCAGCCAAGCT
The DNA here is from genome assembly GCF_036700545.1 of Microcoleus sp. SVA1B4. Classification (NCBI taxonomy): domain Bacteria; kingdom Bacillati; phylum Cyanobacteriota; class Cyanophyceae; order Oscillatoriales; family Microcoleaceae; genus Microcoleus; species Microcoleus sp. SVA1B4. Next base: position 112,156 of record NZ_JAUBPB010000012.1, on the reverse strand, counting down.
ACGACCTGCTTTTGCCGATAAGCCATCGCAAAATTTATCTGAACTAACCAACCAGGTCTTATCAACCCGCATCTGCATTCGCTGCGATTTACGTGGAGCTAATCTAGAAGGCGCAGATCTCAAAAAGGCTAATTTAGAAGGGGCTAACTTAGCCGGGGCAACGTTAAAAGGGGCAAGATTAGAAAGTGCTAACTTGATTGGCGCAGTTCTAGATAATGCTGATCTCAGCAATACAAATTTAAAATTAATTCGACTTTCTCTGGCCTCCCTAAAGCAGGCAAAATTGACTAATTCAGCCTTAAACGGGTCGAATTTAGAATCAACCGATTTATCCTATGCCAATCTCGATCGAGCGTCTATGACCCCGGCAAATACATTTCCGGTGGTTCTAACCGGGGCGAATTTGAGCCATGCCAGCCTGATTAAAACCTCGCTCAACGGCGCAGTCATGACATTGGCAAATTTTCAGGATGCCAACCTCAAGCAGGCTAATTTCAATCCTGTCACAATTCAGGTCTTTAAACATAGCACTAGTTTGAGCCTTGCAAATTTTCAACGCGCCGATCTGACTGAGGCTCAATTACGATCGGCTTTTATTATAAATACCAATTTCCAAGATAGTAATCTCAGCCGTGCCAATTTAAGAGATGGAACTTTGTGGAATATTAACTTTCAAGGGGCAAATTTGACTGAGGCTATTATCGAGAAAACATCATTATTCCGCGTAAATTTGCGAAATGCCACAATGACAAAAACCCGTCTGAACAACGCTACATTTTGCCAAACAACGATGAGTGATGGTTCTGTTTCTAATGAAAGATGTAAGCGTTAATTTGGCAGGGTAATTACGCTGAAATGTGCGACCGCTCTTGACAATTAAACCGCAAATATCCGCGTTAATCCGCGTGCATCTGCGGTTAAAAAAATCCCCAAATCCTAAGCCATTACCATCCCCCCATCCACATTAAAAACCTGCCCCGTAATATAAGCCGCCGCCGCATCTGCCGCCAAAAACTTCACCATCCCCGCAACTTCCTCAACTTCCCCATATCTCCCCAGCGGAATATACTTCAAAATCTCATCTGACTTGACATCCTTAGTCATATCTGTAGTGATAAAACCCGGTGCAACTGCATTCACAGTAATCCCGCGACTGGCCAACTCTTTCGCCACAGTTTTAGTAAATCCAATTACCCCAGCTTTTGCCGCACTGTAATTAGCTTGTCCCGGATTGCCCATTTGTCCAGCAACCGAAGCAATATTAATAATTCGGCCGCTTCGCTGTTTCAGCATGATTTTACTGGCAGCTTTCGCACACAAAAACACGCCAGTTAAATTCAAATCAATTACCGCTTGCCAATCTTCCAACTTCATTCGCAGCAGCAAAGTATCGCGAGTAATGCCCGCATTGTTCACCAAAATGTCAATCCGTCCCCATTTTTCCATGACATTACTGGTGAGTGAATCTACTTGGTCAGTTTTCGAGACATCTGCTGCAAGTGCGACAGCTTCTCCTCCTGCTGTGACTATTTCTGCTACCACCTCATCAGCAGCAGCACTCGAACTCGCATAGTTGACGGCGACTTTAGCGCCCTCTGCCGCTAATGTTAAAGCAACGGCGCGGCCGATTCCCCGCGACGCACCGGTCACGACAGCAACTTGACCCCGCAATCTCTGAAAAGTCTCTGGTAATAATTCCATAATTGTATCCTCGCAATCTACCAGAGAATTTTGCACTAAAATCGAGCCAGAACCCAAAAAATTATTTTGTCTTATGGCAGTTCAAAAACAGTTCAGCAGTTTTGAGGAGTTACTATCGGGCTCTGACTTGCCCGTGTTGGTGGATTTTTACGCTACTTGGTGCGGGCCTTGTCAGATGATGGCACCGATTTTGGAACAAGTGAGTGGTCAGATGAAAGACAAGCTGATGGTTGTCAAAATTGACACGGATAAGTACGAACAGTTGGCGTCGCAGCATCACATTTATGCTTTGCCGACTTTGGTGTTGTTCAAAAATGGCGCTGAGGTCGATCGCATTGAGGGAGTGATGCAAGCGGCGCAGTTGATCGATCGAGTGCAACCTTTCTTGTAGCACGAGCTCATCATGTCACACGTAGGGTGCGTCAGCTAATAGACATCTCCCAAAAAGATATTCAAGAACAGGCAGGATGCCTGTTCCACAACAATTATGGGAGATGTCTAATATCTGATTCATTATGAATAAGATAATCCTAGTTGACGCACCCTACTGATGAAGACTCCCAGCCACGCTATTATCAATCTGGCAATTCTCGGCAAACCGCAACTGCCGCAAGCTAATCTCATTATTGCGATCGGCGGAATTTTGCCGGATATTCCGATATTTTTATTTTACTTTTGGGCGAAATACATTGCTCGCTTGCCCGAAGCTACAATCTGGTCAAAAGCATATTATGAGCCTTTTGTGCAAGATATTGTGGCTCTGTTTCATTCAATTCCCCTTGCGGTTATTGGTTGGCTAATTGCTTATTACTTTGGCTGGCAAAGTGTGCAAATTTTGTTTATCAGCATGATACTACACTCTCTGGGAGATTTGCCTGTCCACAATGACGACGCTCACAGACACTTTTTTCCGTTCAGCAATTACCGTTTTATCAGTCCGTTTTCTTATTGGGATAGGAAGCACTACGGGTCAATTGTTTCTCTAGTTGAAATGTTGTTAGTGCTGCTGTCAACTTTCCGGGTTTTTGGTTTTGTTAATTCTTATGCTGGTAAAGTATTGTTGATTTTGGTGAATGCTTTTTACTGGGCTGGCGCGGTTTATTTTCAGGTGCGACATTTATTTAAATTCACTTCCCAAAGATGAAACATGAATTTAAAATTACCAATTAGCAATTAGGAATTAGCAATTACCATATTGTTAACTACGCCGAATATTAAAACAACACCAATCTTGGCGCTTCCACAGAGTAGCGACAATCCAGCCATGCTGTTCGAGAGTGTCAGCAATTGGCTTAGCTTGTTCGAGCAAAATGCCGCTAAGCACGGCCCAAGTAGTTGGTTTGCTAATTGCAGTGAACTGCGGGATTAAATCAATGATTACTTCTGCTAAAATGTTGCAGATCAAACCGTCGATCGGCTCATCGACCATTTCTTTCAAACGATCGATACTGCCGAGCTCTGCAACCAACTGCTGAGAATTAACGCGGTTGAGTAGTCTGTTGCTAATGGTCGATCGCACTGCCAAAGGATCTGTATCCAAAGCATAAACTTTTGTAGCGCCCAACAACACCGCACCGATCGACAAAATACCCGATCCGCAGCCGATATCAGCAACGATGCACTCTTTGTCATCAAAACCGAGACGCATTTCCAGCGACTCCAGACAAAGTTGAGTAGTAGCGTGAGCACCCGTACCGAAAGCCACACCCGGATCTAAACGCAAAATAACGCGATCGGTATCAGTCGGTAAGGGCAGCCAGGCCGGGTTAATTAAAAAGCGATCGCCCACTTCTTGAGGCTGCCAGTGCTCCTTCCAAGTGCTGCCCCAGTCTTCGTCTTCAATCAAATCCCACTGCATCGCAGGTAGGGGCAAACCTGCACACAGAGCATCTTGGCGCAGCCACAGAGACAGAGCGGCCAAATCCAGCAATCCTGCCTGTTCTTCGGGCAAATAAGCCGACATCAGGCAGGAATTGCTTTTGATCTCAGTAGCAGTTCCCCTACAGTTAAACCGTTCCAGACGCCAAAAGATGATATCTTCCAGCGCCGGATCGCAAAGAATTCTAATTTCCCACCAGCTATGTGCCATAACGATTTTAGATTTTAGATTTTAGATTTTAGATTTGCCCAGGGGAACTGGAGACTGGGAACTGGGGAGTGAGGAAGGAGGATTGGCTAATAGAAAAATTCCCGCTTTCAGGCCAATGACCAATGACCAATTACCCATTACCAATTATCAGCCCTGGCATCCAAAATCTAAACTCCAAAATCCGTCAAAGATTTACCGTGTAAGCATCCCGAATTCCCGGAACTTTTAGGATCTCGGCCAGTATCCCTTCTGGTAGAGGGTCATCGAGGCTCAAAACCATCACCGCATCGCCTCGCACGATTTTACGGCCTACTTGCATACTGGCAATATTGACATTAAAACTGCCCAATTGGGAACCAATTTTGCCAATAATCCCCGGCATATCGCGGTGCAAGGTAAACAGCATATGGTGAGTGGGGGAAACGTTGACCGGGAAATCGTCAACACTGGTAATCCGAATTTCGCTTTCGCCGAGCACTGCACCTGTCACGGTGTGTTCGCCGAGGGTTCCCTTGGCCGAGAGGTGCAGGGAGCCGGTGTAGTCGCGAATTGAGGCGTCTCTGGTTTCGACGACGCGAATTCCGCGTTCTTTGGCTTCAATGCTGGCGTTGACGTAGTTAACGCGCTCTCGCAGGGCTTGGGATAGCAGGCCTTTGAGGGCGGCCACGACTACGGGCTGGCTTTGGTTGCTGGCCAATTCGCCTTGCAGTTGAACGTTGAGGTAATCGACTCGGCCTCCGGCTAGCTGGCTGACGAGGTTGCCTAGGGTTTCGGCGAGTTGCAGGTAGGGTTTGAGTTTTTCGATCGAGTCTGGGTAAATTCCTGGTATGTTAACAGCCGATCGCGCGGGCAATCCCAACAGCACGTCGCGAATTTGTTCAGCCACGTCGATCGCCACATTCACCTGAGCTTCCGCTGTGGATGCTCCCAAGTGGGGCGTCAGCACGATGTTCTGGCCGACAGTCCGCAACGGGGAATCAGCTTCGAGGGGTTCATGTTCGTAAACGTCCAAAGCTGCGCCGGCGATCTGACCTGATTTGATGGCTTCTGCGAGGGCTGCTTCGTCGATGATGCCGCCTCTGGCGCAGTTTATGATGCGGGCCGTAGGCTTCATTTTCGAGAGCACTTCAGCGTTAATTAAGTGCAGGGTTTCCGGCGTTTTGGGGATGTGCAGGGTGATGTAGTCGGATTCGCGCATCAGCAGTTCGAGTTCTACCAAGCGGCAGCCCAACTGGTCGGCTCTTTCGGTCGAAATGAAGGGATCGTAGGCCAGCAGTTTCATGCCCATTGCTTTGGCTGCGGCGGCGAGGTGGGAGCCGATTTTGCCCAAACCGACGATGCCGAGGGTTTTTTTGTAAACTTCTACGCCCAGAAAGCGGTTGCGTTCCCATTTACCACCTTTGACGGATTCGTTAGCTTCCGGGATGTGGCGAGACATCGAGAGCATCATGGCCAGCGCGTGTTCGGCGGCGGCGATCGTGTTGCCTTCGGGGGAATTGACGACTACAATTCCTTTGCGGGTAGCGGCGGGTACATCGACATTATCTACGCCGACGCCGGCTCTGCCGATAATTTTAAGTGAATTCCCGGCTTCTATGATTTCTTTGGTAACTTGGGTGCCAGAACGGATCATCAAAGCGTCGTAATCTGGAATAATTTTTACCAGTTGTTCGGCTGAGAGTCCTGTGTTTACGTCAACTTGCGCGACTTGGGAGAGGATGTCAATTCCGGCTTGGTCGATCGGATCGGATACTAGAACTTTAGGCATAGCAAGCAATTGAGTGCAATAGTAAAAATAGACCGAGCGTTGGCGAGCTCAAAGTTGAGACTTACACTTAGAGCAGTATCTAACAGCTCAGCTCAAGCTTGCCTTTGTGCAGTTTGAATTGTATCTGTATTCGGTCAAGGTCGGCCGTTTTTTGCATGAAATATTTTAGCTTTGCGGGCGATCGGACTCTCTGACCGTCTCAAAATCCCGCAAGTGCTTAGCTAGTATGTCTTTTCGGTCTATAATAGACTTTGGCTATTTCAGCCTAACTATCAGGAATTGTTTTCTAATGAATTATCTTATCGCCGTACTGCCCGATCGAATGCAAGCCGAAGCTGCCTACTGTGCTCTGGAGAAAGAAGGCTTGCCTATGAAGCAAGTGAGTATTTTGGGCCGCGGCTACAAAACTGCTGATGAATTTGGCTTGATCGACCCGAACCAGCAAGCGAAGAAACAAGCTAAACTCATGGCTATTTGGCTGATTCCCTTTGGCTTTATTGCTGGGGTTACTTTCAGCTTGATTACTCAGTTGAAGACTTTTGCCTGGGCGGGGGAAATTGGCGATCACGCGATCGGTGGAGTGCTAGGTGCGATCGCCGCTGCGATGGGCAGTGTGTTTGTTGGAGGCGCGGGCGGTATGGCTTTTGGTAGTGGCGATGCTTTGCCCTACCGCAACCGTTTGAATGCCGGTAAATTTTTGATTGCGGTTAAGGGTACTGATGATTTGACTGGGAAAGCTGCGAAGATTTTGCAGCAGTTTAAACCGGAAAATATCCAAGGTTATACAGAGACTTAGTTATTTGTTTGTTAACAGTTGACTGTTGACTGTTGACTGTTGACATTCAACTCGTGTAATATTTGGAGGCAGTTATGGAATCACAAACTATCCCCCTAGATTCTCCCCTAGAATTAACCCTCGAATTAACAGACGAGCAGTTTTTTCAGTTGTGTATTGACAACCGGGATTTGAGATTTGAGCGCACTGCTAGTGGAGGATTGATTATTATGCCACCTACGGGTAGCGAGACTGGTAATTTCAACATTGACTTATCGTACCAACTTCAATCTTGGAGCAGACAAAATAAGCATTTGGGAATTGCTTTTGATTCTTCCACTGGATTTAAACTGCCCGACGGTACAGATATTTCTCCCGATGCTGCTTGGATTCGGCGCGACAGGTGGGATGCTTTAACTGCTGAAGAAAAAAAGAAATTTGCGCCGATTTGTCCCGATTTTGTGGTGGAATTGCGTTCGACTACTGACTCGCTAGAAAAATTGCGGGCTAAAATGAAAGTATATGTGAAAAATGGAGCAAGGTTGGGATGGTTGCTCGATCGCAAAAATAGAAAAGTAGAAATCTCCCGTCAAGGTTCAGATGTGGAAATTTTAGACTCGCCTGCAACTCTGTCCGGTGAAGATGTACTACCCGGTTTTGTGTTGGATTTAACTGATATTTTCTAAATTTGTAATAGACCTCTTGCAAAAATAATTAGGACGGGCAAGATGCCCATCCCACAAAATTTATTTTTTCTTGTGGGATGGGCATATTGCCCGTCCTATCAATTGATGAAAAGGATTTTTTGCAAGAGGTCTAATAAGACTCGGCGGTTGAAACTGCATCTATCAAGTCCAAACCCGCAGAGGGTGGTTAAAGAGGACTCGGCGGTTGAAACCGCGTCTACACAAGCAAAACCCGCCGACGCGGGTTAAATATAGCGCGGTAAAATTACGTTATTCTCTTTAGTCTGCGGATGCGGACATCGTTTGTATAGCAGCGGTTTCAACCGCCTTCTTATCTTTTCCCACTCATTCATGATATGATAGGCTGCCAAAGGTTGCGTTTGGTATAACCTATGAAAATCCTCCACGGGACTTGGATTCCTCAAGCAGAAGAGAATTTTATTCAACCTGGAACGTTTTATATTTGGGTTGAAACCACTGAAAAGAAAAAACAGCCTGCTAAGGTTCATCCCCGACAATTGAAGACGGCACAGTTAAGAGAGTTTCTAACGAAAGAAGCCGGGATTCAACTGTCAGCAATCAGCAATACAAGTGCGATGGGGCGAGAATACGCGATCGTCCCTCGGTATTTTTTACTGCCAACTGCAGACAACCAGCCGTTACCATCTTTAGAGTTAGCGCGATATTTAGAGACAGAGTTACCCGAAACATTTGAGTTGGAGTATTGGGAAGTTGATTGTGTGTGCATCGCCACCCACACTTTGACTAAAGTATTGAACGATCTGCATTTTTTTGCCCTCTACGATTTAGCAGAAGTTCAGTTTGGTTCAGACTTGCTATTTTGGTATCACTACACCCAAATTTTTAAGCAAATTGTTCTGAAAGATCATTATATTCCGGCGTTGCGCTATCGAGAAACTGCTCCGATCGCGATCGCACCCATCGAAACATCCGAACCCGCTGAGAAAGCCACGCGCGGGCGTAAGAAAGCGGGCGAGACAAAAACCAAAACAACTGCAAAAACTCCAAAAACACCTGCCAAAATTGCACCCAGCTTTGAAATTTATCCGGGATGGGAAATTGTTTCAACACAGTACGAAACTGATTTACAACGCTATGTTGAATGGATGCCTTTAGTTTGTGTGTCCGGTTTTCGGAAGATCCAGCTACAAGATACACCAAAGTTCTACGATCGCGAACGGTTGCTGCGGCATTTTTCCGAGTGTGCGATCGCGGAAATTGTCACTCAAACCCCCATCCCAGCATCGTTTGAAAATAAGATTGCGGATTCTTTACTCCAAATCTGCCTCAACCAAACACGAAAAATCGCGCGAGTAAGCCTTGAGCAATATCGGCAATGGCAAACCTGGCGCGATCGCATTACGCGCAATCAATCTGCTGACTCATTCTCCCTTTGCTTTCAACTACAATCCCCCGAAAACCCCGAACAACCTTGGGTTTTAGAGTTTCAGGTGGCTGCGAAAAAAGACCCATCTCTGCGGATGCCGTTGCAGGATTATTGGCGATCGCGATCGACTCAACAAAAACAGTTGCAAACACAATTCGGAGACAACTTTGAGCAACATTTGCTGACAAATCTCGGCTACGCTGCCCGCATTTATCCCCAACTTTGGCAAGGGCTAGAAACCGACAAACCAGTTAACATTACCCTCAGCTTAGATGATGCTTTCACCTTTCTGAGCGAGTCCGCTTGGGTATTAGAAGATGCCGGATACAAAGTGATTGTCCCCGCTTGGTGGACGCCGAAGGGACGACAGCGGGCGAAGATTCGCCTGCAAGTCAAAGGGAAGGGCAGCAAGAGTGCTGCAATCAAGGGCAAAGGATTGTTTTCGGCGGATTCTTTGGTGGAATATCAGTATGAATTGGCGATCGGGGGTGAACGAGTTAGCGAACAAGAATGGCAGGCGTTAGTTAATAGTAAAACACCGCTGGTACAGTTCCGAGGACAATGGATGGAACTGGACAAAGATAAAATGCAGGAGATGCTGAGTTTTTGGCAAAAACATCGCGAAGAAAACCCCGATTTAAGCCTGATTGACTTTATGAAGTTGACGGCAGAAGGAGAAGCTAGTGAAGAGTTAGAGGTGGAGCGCGATCGGGCGTTATCGGATATGTTGGAGAAGCTGCACGATAAGAGTCGGCTCGAATTAATTACAGATCCAGTAATGTTTCAGGGCAAGTTACGGGATTACCAAAAGCGCGGCGTTTCTTGGTTGAGTTATTTGGAAAGTTTGGGATTAAATGGCTGTCTTGCCGATGATATGGGTTTGGGTAAATCGGCGCAGGTAATTGCTCGATTATTGCAAGAGCGGGAAGTTTTATCTACTACAAAAGAGACGGAAAAAGCGATCGCACCTTCGGTTCTACCCACGCTGCTAATTGCGCCCACTTCCGTAGTTGGTAACTGGCAAAAGGAAATGGAAAAATTTGCTCCAGAATTGCGATCGCTGATTCACCACGGCCCTCAACGTTTGCAAGATGCCAAAGCATTCAAAGCCGCCGTCCAAGATTGTGATATGTTAATTACTTCCTTTACCTTGGTGCGAAAAGACGAGAAACTGTTGAGCAGCGTAGCGTGGCATCGCGTGGTAATTGATGAAGCGCAGAATATTAAAAATCCGAAAGCGGCGCAAACCAAGGCGATTTTAAAGTTACCCGCTACCCATCGACTAGCATTGACTGGAACACCCGTGGAAAATCGATTGCTGGATCTATGGTCAATTTTTAATTTCCTCAATCCGGGCTATCTGGGCAAAGAGGCGCAGTTTCGGAAGTTGTTTGAAATCCCGATTCAAAAAAATGGGAGTCGCACGCAATCGGCAGCGCTCAAAAAATTAGTGGAACCCTTTATTCTCCGGCGTCTGAAAACCGATAAGTCGATTATTCAGGATCTCCCCGATAAAGTTGAGCAAAAGCTATACTGCAATCTCACCCGCGAGCAAGCTTCGCTTTATGAAGCGATTGTGAAAGAGGTAGAACAAGAAATTGACGAGACGGAAGGGATGAAGCGCAAGGGGATGATTTTGGCGACACTGCTGAAGCTGAAGCAAATTTGTAACCATCCGCGCCAGTTTTTGCAAGATGAAAGTGAGTTTACACCAGAGCGATCGCACAAACTGGAACGGCTGATCGAGATGATTGAGGAAGTCAAAGCAGAAGGCGAAAGTTTATTGGTATTTACGCAGTTTACAGAACTGGGAAGCGCGTTGGAAAAATACATTAAACAAACGCTACATTACAACACTTACTACATCCACGGGGGAACCAGTCGCGAAAAACGGGAACGGATGATTTCAGAATTTCAAGATCCAGAGTCTGAACCTTCGGTATTTATTCTGTCACTGAAGGCGGGCGGCGTGGGAATTACGCTGACAAAAGCCAATCACGTGTTCCATTTCGATCGCTGGTGGAATCCGGCGGTGGAAGATCAGGCAACGGATCGGGCGTTTCGGATCGGACAGGAAAAAAATGTGTTTGTGCATAAGTTTGTGGCTATTGGCACTTTGGAAGAAAAGATTGACCAAATGATTGAGGACAAAAAGAAATTGGCAGGGTCAATTATTGGTGCTGATGAATCGTGGTTGACTGAGTTGGATAATGAGGCATTTAAGAAGTTAATTAGGCTCAATAAAAATGCAGTTTTAGATTAGGAGAAACCAAAAAATATGTCACAATTTACTCGGACTTGGTGGGGCAATAAATTTATCGATGCGTTAGAAAGATTTACAGATTCTGGGCGACTCGGACGGGGACGTTCCTATGCGCGGAATGACAAGGTAAAAAGCTTTAAGATTAATGATGGCTTAGTGATGGCAAAGGTGAGAGGCTCGGTTAATCCTTATTTTGGGGTTTATAAGGAGCCTCTGTACACAACTCAAATTGAGTTTGAGCCGATTAGTCAGGCAAAGTGGCAAATGGCGATCGCCCAAATGGCATCAAAAGCCAGCTTCATTTCCCGGCTGCTGCTCAACGAAATGCCCGACAATATTGAAAAGGCTTTCTCACCCCTCGGATTGCACCTTTTACCCAGCAGCCGCGAGGACTTTAAGACTACTTGCTCTTGCCCAGACTATAGCAATCCCTGCAAACATATTGCCGGAGTTTATTATTTGGTGGCGGCAGAATTGGACAAAGATCCATTTTTACTGTTTGAATTACGGGGGCTTTCTAAGGAAGTGCTGCACCGGGAATTAGCAAAAACGCCTTTGGGCTTGGCGCTTTCTGCCGAGTTAACGGCGGATGCAGCGGCCCCTGTGGCGGTGGATTCCTATTACACGCAGGCGATCGCCAGTGAGGCGCAAACGGTCAGCCTGAAAGAGTTTTGGCATGGTGCAAAGCGATTACCGCAGACAATTGAGGTGGCAGCGCAGAGTGGTGTAAGTGCGATCGTGGTTAAGAAACAGGGAGATTTTCCACAGTTTTGGCACAAGGATGGTTCGTTTATTGAGGCGATGGAAGAACTGTATTTGCGGGTGAAGAAGAATAAGTAGTTGGGTGGACAATTTTGCTGCCATACTCGATCGAGCTCTTGCAAAAACTTTAACTCGAAGACTTCATAGATTTGGTACAATAATCGTGCTCATCATATCAGCTTTACCAGCAACCAAAATCATACGCTCGTTATTTGATGATTTTAGACTATAATTAAATTAGTGCGACTGTTAAAAAAGTAGACTTTTTAGTTACAGCAAGGTTTGGCAATTTCAAATTAGAATCTAAAATTGACTGATGTTACAAAGAGAAGAACTGTTAAAAGGCATCGAAAACCGCGACTGTGTGGCGCGGGCGATCGACCAAGCGGAACAAGCAATTAAAACTTGGGAAGTTACTCTGACTGATTTTCTGTCGCCTCCAGAATTGGCGGACACTCTGACGGTATTTAAGCGCTTAACAGACGTGGAATTAGTGGCTTGGGGCGGCTACCCGCAAGCTGAAAGACAAAGAATTGCGATCGCGCGATCGGATATCCCGATCGACTCTGCTAGCGTTAACGTTGCTGCGGTGGAGATTGCTGGCAATTTCTTGTTCGATACAGCTTCTCACCGCGACTTTTTGGGGGCGATGTTGGGTACGGGAATTGTCCGCGAGAAAACTGGCGATGTGATTGTTTTGGGAGAACGCGGCGCGCAAGCCATTGTCATGCCGGAGATGGTAGAGTATTTGGAGATGAGTTTGCAGCAAGTGCGATCGGTTCCTGTGAAAACTACGCGCATTGAGTTGAGCGAACTCAAAATTAGAGAACCCAAAAAGAAAGAAATGACAACCGTTGAAGCATCCATGAGATTGGATGCTGTAGCCTCGGCTGGATTCGCAATGTCTCGCAGCAAAATGGCCGATTTAATTGGCAGCGGTGACGTGCGAGTTAACTGGAAAGACGTTACTCAAGCTAGTTATAATGTCAAGTCTGGAGATTTAATTGCTGTTACGGGCAAGGGAAGATTGGAAATTGGGGAAGTTGCTGTTACTAAGAAGGAACGCTATCGAGTCCAGTTAACTCGGTATTTGTAATTTAGGGCCAGAAACCGGGTTTTTTTCGATAATATTGTTACACAGCCCAAAAACTCCGAAAAACCCGGTTTCTTTGGTTTTATGCCTAAGTCCTAAACCCAAATTATCGGGGAAAAGTTTTCCTTACCCACACGGCGATGCCCAGCATTAACAAGCCAAATAGTAAGCCAAACAGCAGACTCCAGATAATTGTCGCAAAAAAGGGATGCAGCGGTAGAGAAAAATCGGGTTGCCATTGAATCGGTTGATCCTTGATTAGAGGATAGGCGGCGGAAAAGATTTGTCCGCCGCCGATCGCAGTTCCGACAAAAAAGATGATATTCTCAAGTTGGCGATCGCGCTTTTTCTCCCCGTCTTCCTGTTCCCTGTCCAATTCCACCTGTTCGATTTCTACCATCCCGCGCACAGTGGATATCGACTGCTGGAACAAATCTTGACTGGCAATCAGGTAGTTTAAATCGATTTCAATTTGCCGCTGATATTTATTCTCAGCCAAATCTAGAAACTTCTGCAAGAAATCCAGATTGTCGCCAGGGATGCACAAACTTGTAATTTTGGTCAAGGTTTCACTATAATTTTCAGCATTAGTATCAATGGTATTTCTGTCTTCTTGCAAATACCGCACTTGCTGAGCACAATCAAACATTTTGGTTCGGACTTCAGCCAGCAATTGCTTTAACTTCAGCAACTTAACTTGTCTATCTTGTTCGCTTTCTATTACACTGAATTCGGGCAGCTTCTTTTCTAACTCGCTGACTATTTGCTGTGCTTGGCGATACTTTTTCCTAGCTTCGCGATACACAAATACGATTTTAGCGCGAGAACACAGCAGATTCATCAAGTAAGAGTTAAACGTCGGGGTTGCGAATTTCAAAGTTTGGGAATTCTCTTGCAACCATACTAGAAAGTGACACCGCTGACGCGCATCATCTTCGCGGCTGTCATACTCAAAAATCGGACTACCGAATAACTTTCCTTCCGCGCGAAACTCTACTGATGCTGGCTGTTTATCTTGTACAAAAGCTTTAACCGATTCGTCAGCTAATTTCCGGTAAGTATCATAAACTGCTGGTTCGGCGTATAATAATAACGTTTGTCCCAGAGACGGTTGAATTGCATTTGGCAACAAGCAACCTTGGGGATTTAATCGAGTTAAGTGCGCTACTTTTATTGTGTCATTTTGATAGTAAAATGTCAAGTCTGCGGTGTAAGTGTCGTGAATTCGCAGGGCATAGATAGAACCATCAAGTTTATGGCCATCGGGCTGAGTAATTTGCTCAAATTTCAGAGTTTTTCCATCGGGAATCAGCAATTTGCCGTTAGTCAGTTTTTCCCGTTCGCCGTCGGGATAATACAGCCCGTTTTTGTAGCAAATTAGCTTGTCTCTGAGGGATTTTAGTTTGTTGATGTTAAATTCTTTGCCGACATTATCTGCTAGATTTTCCCACAGGGATTGAGCATTTCTGGCTACTTTCCCGTAGCCTTCGTCGCTATCATCCCGCAGGTGGAAAGGAAAGAGGGTAATGCTGGGATTTTTAATTTGTGGTGGTTCCTGCATAATCGAATCCGGGATGAGACATGATCTTAATTCAATCTTAGTCCGCGGAGGCGGACATTGTTTGTGTAGACGCGATTTCCAATCGCCAGGGGCCTAATCGCCGGATTCCTAATCTCCCAATACCCTCTTCGTCCGCGGAGGCGGACATCGTTTGTGTAGCCGCGATTTCCAATCGCCGGGGGCCTAATCGCTGGGGTCTAATTGCCGCTATGACAATCGCCCGATTCCTCAATTGGGGATATAATTATTGGGATATCATCGCTGGATAAATCAATCCCGGCGGTTTTCAATCACCCGGCGGTTGAAACCGCGGCTACACAGACAAAACCCGCCTCCGCGGGTTGAAGTAATTTTCAATCACCCGGCGGTTGAAACCGCGGCTACACAGACAAAACCCGCCTCCGCGGGTTGAAGATTTCAATCGGTAATTTTTCATGGGGTATGCGGGTTGAAGATAAATTTCATATATTGTATGAAAAATGAGAGATAATTTCACGCAGTTGTATGTACACTATGTTTGGGCAACCTGGGATAGATTGCCTTTGATTACTCCCGATATTCAGGAAGGGATCTATGCAGCTATTATTGGAAAATGTAACAACTTAAAATGTACTGTGATTGCTGTTGGTGGTATAGAAGATCATGTACACTTGCTACTTGGTTTTCCGTCAACTTTGACAATAGCTGAAATTATTAAGGAAGTTAAGGGCAGTTCTTCTCATTTGGTAACTCACGAACTTAAACCTGGTGTTTTTTTTAAATGGCAAGGTAGCTATGGGGCCTTTACGGTTAGCCGTGATGCGATCGACACTGTAGCTAACTATATCAGAAATCAAGCTGTTCACCACCGTCAAAAATCAATGATTCCTGAATGGGAATGGGTTTCCAATCACCCGATGATTTCCCATCCACCCGGCGGTTGAAACCGCGGCTACACAAACAAAACCCGCCGACGCGGGTTGAAGATTCCAATCGATGATTTCCCCCCATCCACCCGGCGGTTGAAACCGCGTCTACACAAACAAAACCCGCCTTCGCGGGTTGAAGATTCTACACAATGATTTTTCATCTCCCAATACCCTCTTCGTCCGCGGAGGCGGACATCGTTTGTGTAGCCGCGATTTCCAATCGCCGGGGTCTAAACAATCGCCGGGAATCTCAAAAATCGCGAAATAAATCAATCACTCAGCGGTCGATTCTGTGCCCAAAGTATCAGTTTCAACCACATCCACAGATGACACAGACAAACCCAGTCGAATCTGATTTTCCTTCAGCGTTTCGCAAAACTCCCTGACGACTTCCTCCGGCGCATCGCTATCAGTCCCGCCCGCACCCGAATGATAAATTTCGTTTTCTAAATTCTCCTCAATTTGAGGTCTAGTGTCACACCATTCCTTGATTCTTTGAGCGATAACATTCACATTATCCATCGCACCAACATCAATCGCGGATAATTCTGCGACAAATTGCGGTTCCGATATTTTCAATAACTTACTGAAAGCAGCCACAATTTCTTCGGGTTTCGCATCATCGGGAAGTGACATGACTAATCTCCTTAAATCTGTTTTTTTAGTTGATAGCGGTAAAGTTTCGGTTTCGCCAATTAAGGTGAATGCAGCCCAAGCTATGGGACTCGGAAATCGAGCTTTTGTGGTTAGCATAGCACACCGCAAGGCCGCTGCTCGATTGTCGCCATGTGCTAAATTTTCGTAGAATTCAGTCATTAGTAATTTAGCGGAAATCACTCCCATATTCCACAGGGAAACGATGATGCTGGGGACTCCGGCGAGGATGAAGCAGCGCGACAATCCGATGACTCCATCTCCGGTGATTCTACCGCGCCCGGTGCTGCACGCGCTTAATACTACGAGTTCGGAATCGAGTTTTAATTGCAGGATTTCTGCGGCGTTAAGTGAGCCGTCGTCGCTGTCTCCTGATGGTGCTAAAATAATCGCGCCGGGGATGCCGGAACCTTGGAAATCGTCGAGGAGTCCGTGGGCGGATAAATGGACGATGCGCGTGTTTAGCATCCTGTCTAAAATGGCGACTTTTGTGGCATTGTCTCCGCTAATTGCTTGGGTTCCTAAAGTTGCGGCGATGGCTTCGCCGGCTTCTTTGGCCCTGGGGATTTGTTTGAGTTCGTAGGGCTTTTCTTTGAATTTGGCGGCGATAGTTGGATCGCCGACAATTAGGGAGGCTTGTCTCAATCCTCGCACTCGGTTTTGATGTTCGCGGGTAATTTCTAATACTTGGATAGATGGGCTGGTGAGGATGGTATGATTTTCGATTAGGTAGCGGTTGTTGCTATCTTGCAAGGCGGCGAAGGGAACTAAAAATAAGTCGTAGTGGGGGACGAAGATGATGGGGGAATTGGCATCAACGGGCAGCAAGTCGATGATGGGTTCGATCAGGATTTGATGGAGGAGTTGCAGTAGGGGAAAGCGGCCTGTTTCGTCTCGATTGTACTGGGATTCTAGCTGAATTTTGTTGCCTTCGTCGTCGGTTTCTACGGTGCCGATGGAGACGCGGGCTTTGAGGATGATTTGTTTGAGGGTTTGGTTTTGTTGGTTGAGGGGTTCGAGGTTGGCGGGGCGATGGGTGATGTTGCCGTTTGGTTGGATTACCCAGATGTAAATGGTCTTTGAGCCAATAATCGAATATTCAACTATTGTGGAGTTTCGCTCGCGGGCGATTTGTTGGATTTTGGTAATTGATAATCTATTTGTTTGGTCATTGGCTGGGACATAATTTGTTAATAGGGTTTGTTGCAATAACTCGACGAAGGCACGGGTGCGGGACATTTCAGATATTTCTAAGGCTTCATCAAATCTAGTTTGGGCAACTAGGACTTTTTGCAGCAAGCGATAGGTTTTTATCTGAGTTTCAAAAATTGATAATTTATGGTCATCATTGACTAATTCAGAGCGTATATTTTCGCTAATTTGGATCGAGGCACGGAGTTTTGCTTCTGCTTCGGCGAGTTGGTTTGTGTTGAGGAAAGTTACGCCTAAATTTTTCAGAGCAATAGACTCTCCTATGAGATCGCCTATTTCCCGTTTAATCACTAAAGACAGTTCGTGAAACTCAATCGCCCTGTAGTATTGTCCTAGTGAATTGTAAGCTGAACCCAAATTGCCGAGGGAATTGGCTTCCCATCGACGGTGTTTTATTTCCCGTACAATCACTAAAGACTGTTGGTAAAACTCGATCGCCCTGTGATATTCTCCTAGAGAAAGGTAAGCATTGCCCAAATTGCAAAGGGAACCACCTTCTCCTGTTCGATTTCCGATTTCCTGATCGATCACTAAAGACTGTTCGTGAAAGTTGATCGCCTGGCGGTATTGCCCTAGGGAATAGTAAGCTAAACCCAAACAGCAGAGGGAAGAAGCTTCTCCTTGCCGAGATTCGATTTCCCGTGAAATCTCCAAATAGTGCTGGTAAAACTCGATCGCGCGGTGGTATTGTCCTAGTGAAAGGTAAGCATTGCCCAAATTGCAAAGGGAATTAGCTTCTCCTTGGCGAGATCCGATTTCCCGTTCAATCACTAAAGACTGTTGGTTAAATTTGATCGCCCTGTGGAATTGTCCTAGTGAATAGTAAGCTAAACCCAAATTGCCCAGGGAATTAGCTTCTCCTTGCCGAGATCCGATTTCCCGTGAAATCTCTAAATGCTGTTCGTGAAATGCGATCGCCTTCTGGTATTGCCCTAGGGAATCGTAAGCATTGCCCAAATTGCCCAGGGAATTAGCTTCTCCTTGACGATCTCCGATTTCCCGTGAAATCTCTAAATGCTGTTCGTGAAATGCGATCGCGCTTTGGTATTGCCCTAGGGAATAGTAAACTACGCCCAAATCGCCAAGGGAAGCTGCTTGTCCTTGCCGATATCCGATTTCCCGTCTAATCACTAAAGACTGTTGGTGAAATGCGATCGCCTGCTGATATTGCCCTAGGAAAAGGTAAGCGTTGCCCAAACGGCCGAGGGAACCAGCTTCTCCTTGACGATCTCCGATTTCCCGTTCAATCACTAAAGACTGTTGGTAAAATGCGATCGCCCTGTGGTATTGCCCTAGGGATTTGTAAGCTAAGCCCAAATTGCCGAGGGAAGCAGATTCTCCTTTGCGAGATCCGATTTGCCGATAGATAGTTAATGCCTGTTCCCAAGACTGCAAAGCTTCTCGCAATTGACTGATATTAAACTGCTGATTTCCTTGTTCTAATAGTCTGTCTGCTTGGCTTTCTGAGTTCATGGCGATTTAGGATTTGGGATTGCTCGATCCATTAATTTATTATCGGTTAAACACATCCGTTTGTGGCTGGCCATGCCCAGTTTTTTTCTACGCAGGGGTGGCTAGAAACCGGGTTTTTTTCGAGAATATCGATACACCGCCTAAAAACTGCGAGAAACCCGGTTTCTTTGGGCTAGTTTGTTTGTCCGCGATTCCGCCAGGGGTTGAAACCCCTGTCTCATAGCTAAAGTCGGTTGAAACCGACTGAAGAATGGTGATAAATAATCGATTATGGTGACAAATACTCGATTGTTTATTTAATTTGCTTTTCAGTCCTCTTTTAGAGGACTTTCGCTATGAGACGGGGGTTTCAACCCCCGGCGGACTTGTGGGATAGCGTGGGGATTGTGGCGGCGGGGATTTTGGCGGCCCGAATGTACGATCGACCTTTTGGTAAAATTTGGGTGAGGGGCGATCGAGCTTAAATTTGATAAAATTAGATATCTGGAAAACATCTGAACGATGCTAAATGTTTGACTCAGACAAGTACAGCAGCTTGCTATCTCAATATCAACCTCGGATTATCAAAAACGAACATGAAAACGAGAGATTTTTAGAAATCGTTGAAAGCTTGCTCTCCCGCAAAAATCTCACTCCAGAAGAAGATAATCTGCTAGAACTCTTAGTCAAACTCATTGAAGATTTTGAGGAAAAGCATTATCAAATCGTAACCGACCACCTGTAAAATAATAAAAAGGCTATAGGTGATTTTTATGGCGCGTCTTACCGATCGAGCTTTTGAAATTTTGCGGGCCGAAGTTGACAAGTGCGCGGCGGCTGATAGTCTAGGCGGTGATGTCTACCGACGGATGGTAATCAAGCGGTTGGAGAAGTTACGATCGCAAAACGGCACTTTCGCCTCAAAAGAAGAAATCCGCGATACCTTCAAAGACGAATTTCCCAACTTCAGCGAACAAGCTCTCAAAGCTGCCGTCAAAGCCAACCGCCCGCCCGGATTGTTCGGTAAAATCATCTTTGCTGGGAGTTTGCTGGGAAGTGCAGCAGGGATAGTTTGGCTGATTAACCTGCCTTTTCCGATGATTCGCTTGCCCGTGGCGAAAACAATGCCGATATTATTGCTGCCGAGTTTTATGAGTATGGATCACAATTACCGGCAGGCGATCGCCCTTGTGGAACAATCCGATCAACTAATCAATAAAGCCACGGCTGTCGCTGATTTTGACTTGGGCGAAATAAAAGCAAAAGAGGCTCAAAAACACCTCGACGCCTTGCCGGTTTGGTTTTTAGGTTACTATCCACAAACTTACTGCAATTTTTTCGGCTGCCGTTGGCGGTTTACAGTCGATGAATTTCAAGCCGCCCGCAAAAATGTCGGGCGAATGGAGGCTCAGATTTTCCAGCAAAAAAATGCTTTTACTCAGTTAAATCAAGTCGAACAAACGCTAAAGGCGGCGAAACAGCAGTATCAGGAAGCAAAAACGGCTGCGGATAGACAAAAAGCAACGGTAAATTGGCAAAGTGCGATCGACCAACTCAATCAAATTCCCGCCGACACCCTCGCGGGAGAAACGGCTCAGCAGAAACTCCAAGCAGCAGAGAGAGATTTTAAAGCAATGGGCGGTGTAGCCACCGGATCGGTGCGTGCGGACAACTTAATCGAAGCAGCAAAAGAATTTGCCTTAACTGCCGCTGTAGCATCCCAGAAACCGCCTCATTCAGCAGAAAGTTGGCAAAAAATAGCAGATTTGTGGCAAGCTGCCATTGAGAGACTCAGCCAAATTACATTTGATAATCCGGGCTATCTTGATGCTCAAACAAAACTAGCTGAATATCAAAATAATTTAGGCACTACAAAGATTCGACTGACAGCAGAGAGAGAGTCAGTGGAAGCTTTGAACCAGGCTAAGAGCTTGTTTGCTTCCTTGCA
The DNA here is from genome assembly GCF_036700545.1 of Microcoleus sp. SVA1B4. NCBI lineage: Bacteria > Bacillati > Cyanobacteriota > Cyanophyceae > Oscillatoriales > Microcoleaceae > Microcoleus > Microcoleus sp. SVA1B4. Next base: position 91,876 of record NZ_JAUBPB010000012.1, on the reverse strand, counting down.
AAATAATGTAAATTCTCCCCGTCAAAATCCCGGTTACGCCCTCGGCCACTTGCAAGAAATTATCAATCAATTAGAATCCGTCAAACCAGGCACAACGGTTTATCCCGAATCCCAAAAATGGCTGCAATCTGCTCGCAAGAAACAGCAAGAATGGCAAAAGAATTAGTCAGTTGTCAGTTGTCAGTTGTCAGTTGTCAGTCAACCGTCAACCGTCAACCGTCAACCGTCAACCGTCAACTAACAAATTACCAATTCGGGTCAACATACAGATTAATTGTCACTTGCTTTTTCCCCGAAGGGATGCCGGAAATACAAGCACAAATCGTATCTCCGCCATCAATTTCTACTTCGCAAGCGTGACAAGAACCCATGAGACAGCCAGTAGGAATAGAAACCCCTGCACGTTTGGCTACATCTAATAAAAGCTCTCCCGGTTCAGCTTCAACTGTCACGTTATCTGGTAAAAAACAAACTTTTGTCATTGAATTTGAACCTCAACTCTAATAAACAATAATCAACAGTCAACAGTCAACAGTCAACAGTCAACAGTCAACTAATTAACCTAAAATATGCTTGATATCTAAATGCTTTTCCACGGTATCTGCTAGAGAGTCTAACAGAGTTTCTCGGTGTTCTCTGTAATTAGGAATACCAGTAGGCAATGCGCGGAGTCCCCGCTGCTGCCGCAAGTGATTTAACCAAGCTCGCCGCCAAGCTCCGTTGTCAAAGATGCCGTGCAAGTATGTACCCCAAATTGATTGAGAAGTGTTGACAATTCCTAAACTAGCATCGTCAAATAGCGCTTGAGTCAAATCTGACTCTAGGATTTGCGTTTTTCCTTGATGAATTTCGTAACCGGAAACTGGTAAACCCGGTTGAGGATAGTTAGATGTTACGATTCGTTGGCGGGCAATTTTGTTCGGTGCCATCGTAGTTTTCAAAGGCAGCAATCCCAATCCTGGAAATTCTCCCTTTTCTCCCTCAACGCCTTCTTTATCTGTGATACTTTCTCCCAACATCTGAAAGCCGCCACAAACTCCCATGACTGTACCGCCAGCTACTAAATAATTTTGAATAGCTTTTGCCATACCTGTTTGGCGCAGCACGTGCAAATCGGAAATTGTAGTTTTAGAGCCTGGTAAAATTACGGCGTCTGGATGGCCTAACTGGTCTTTTGGGCTGACATATTTAACGGTGACGGAAGTTTCCGACTCTAGGGGGTCAAAGTCGGTAAAATTGGAAATTCGGGGCAGGCGGATGACGGAAATATTTATGTCGGTTTGAGAATTGGGAGAACGTCGATCGAGCAAATCGAGAGAATCTTCTGAGGGAAACACTTCGTCTATCCAAGGAATCACCCCAACTACCGGGATTCCCGTCCTTTCTTCTAGCCAAGTCAGGCCCGGATCTAAGATCGATTTTTGCCCTCGGAACTTATTAATAATGAATCCTTTAATTAAAGCTCGTTCGTCGGGATCGAGCAATTCCAAAGTACCGATGATGTGAGCAAAAGCACCGCCGCGATCGATATCAACTACTAGCAAAGTCCGAGCCTTTAAATATTTAGCTACCCGCATATTTGTTAAATCGCGGTGTTTGAGATTAATCTCAGCAGGGCTGCCTGCTCCCTCACACACAATCATGTCAAATTCTTGCTTGAGAAATTCTAAAGAGTCCCGAATAGCTTGCCAGCCGATATCGAAATACTGCTCGTAATATTGAGATGCTCGCACATTGGCGATCGCCCTGCCCTTGACAATCAATTGAGAAGTCATGTCTCCTTGTGGCTTGAGCAAAATCGGATTCATTTCTACCCAAGGTGCGACGCCCGCAGCCCAAGCTTGCACTGCTTGAGCGTAACCAATCTCTCCGCCGGCCGCTGTGACATAGGAATTCAGTGCCATATTCTGACCTTTAAACGGAGTTACCCGCCAGCCTCGCCGAGAAAAGATTCGACACAAAGCTGCAACCAGTAAAGATTTCCCTGCGTGAGATGTTGTTCCCACGACCATAATTGCTTTCATAATATTAAAAGAGAAGGAAGAAGGAAGTTCGGCAACGGATTCTGTAACGGATGTAACGGATGTAACGGATATAACGGATGTAACGGATGTCAGGAAGAAGGAAGAAGGAAGAAGTAAAAAGTAAAAAGTAAAAAGTAAAAAGTAAAAAGTAAGAAGGCAGAAGGCAGAAGGCAGAAGGCAGAAGGCAGAATCAAAAAAAATTCTGGTTTCTACCTTTTGCTTTTTGGCTCAAGATGATGGCTTATCTTCGCCGGATACATTCTCAGACTTGGATTCAGTAGTCGGTTTAGCAGTTTCGACTAGATTCGGATCGGGGGGATTCGGGCGAATCAATTCAGTTTGTTCTCCCTCAGAAGATGGTGTTTTATCTGTGGATTCGATCGAGATCACTGATACTGAAACCGTTTCCACCTGCACGCTCAACCCAGGTTCTCCCGGTATTTCTATCTCTACAGGCGCTGCCATTTCCACCACAGTCATTTCCAGAGATACAGCAGGGGCTTCTGCTTCCGGTACGCCTGCTGCTTCCGGTTCACCAACAGCAGCCAGCGGTGTCTGGGTTTCCAGAGATAAAGCAGGGGCTGCTGCTTCCGGTTCACCAACCGCAGCCAGAGGTGTCTGGGTGTCAGCGGACGATCGATCTTCGATCGTCCCGTCCCCTATTTTGTCAGAACTCGCGGTTTCTGTAGCCATCAACTCGGCCATTGCTTCAACATCGTTGGGAAACGGCACTCCAAGGCTTGTTTCCACAGCAGTGTTGCTGGTTTCGGCTGCCACTTCCGCAGCCGCCTGGGCTAATTCGGATTCGAGAATTTGGTCAATACCCGATGCTGGAGTTGCCGTTATTTGAGATTCAGGTGCGATCGATTCTGGAGTCACTGAAGGTTTTGGCGTCTGCGGAGTTGCATCAGATTTGTTTTTACCCGCACCCCGTCCCAACATACCGCCGAGACTATTTTTGATGTTGTCAAACAGACTACCGAAACCGCCGGATTTTTTAGCTGGTTTAGGAGGAGTAGGAGGAGTTGGGGCCGCCGTTGGGGCCGCCGCTGCCGCTGCCGCCTGCGACTCTTTAACGGCTGTCCTCCATTCTGTTTCCTCGTCAAAATCATCGACTTCTGGCTGCTGTGGAGGCTCTGGCTGAGCCTCTGCTGGCTCCACACTTGGCGCAACGGCAATTTCTGAAATTTCTAGAGGTAGAGGTAGAGGAGTGAAACTGCTGGCTAATTCTGCTGGGGTTGGTGAAGTCTCAGCAGCAGGAGTTTCGACTGAAAACACTGGTATTTCTGCAATTGCAGGTGGTTTTGAGTCGGGAATTTTCAAGTCAGGGGCGATCGCACTTTCGGCCGAAAGTGCGATCGCATTTTCAGCAATACTTTCAGCTATGGGGGAAATCGCCGGCTGTTCCTCTAGCTTTACCTCGCCCTTATCCACAGTGGGTGCTGGAACCACATCAGTTTTCGGTTTGGGCGATCGAACAAACTTAGGTTTTTTCGCCGCTGCTGCGGGTTCTTTTTTCTTGGCAAACAAGCCAGTAAACGGCACGCCTGCTGCAGCCAACTTCGCCGACTGAGGAATCGGCGTTTGCTCAGCAATCGGCGTCACCTGCCGGCGCAAAGTCAGAGTTTCCCAGGCAAACCAGCCCAACATCGCCACGCCCGCCATTTGACCAAGCAGGAGAGCACCAGTAATTCGTCCCGCACAAGCCCATAAAATTAACGCATAAAAAAGCCCTACCCCGCTCCAGGTAAAATCACTTTTGCGGTGCACTTCTGGAAAAAAGAAGGCCGCCATGTAAATACTGAAGCTGCCTAGACCGACCGCTAACGCCAGAATGTATGCAAGCATCTTGTCGGTACCTCCGCTGTGTCAAATAACTTCTACGCGCTAATTCTACCTTTGAGAGAGACTCAACGGCTTCTTTCTCTAGGACAATTCTTGATTTTTAGGGAAGTTTGGCAGGGAAGCAGTGTAAGGGATTTAACACGTTCAACGGATGTTGACGCCAGAAGTGCGAGTCAAGATTTCCCACTCTCCCCCACATCCCTAATGCCCATTACCCCCTAGGCTCACACCCCCTATCCCCATCACCCCCTTCTCCGTGGTGATATATGTCACTTAGACTATGCCCATGCGATCGCACCAAGCGACTGAGGATGTTTATATGTTGTAGGTGTAAGAGGAATTATGCCCTAGGGCATATGTATGGGAGAAAGTGCCATGTTAGAAAAATTATTATTAGCGGCCGGCTTAACCTTATCGCTTCAAATATTTCCCGGACTAAGCACTTCCGCGAAATTACCGAAAAATTTGGTATTGCGATCGAGCGATCGTCCGGCTCAAACCCTGAAACTTCCCATCGTTTCAGTACCTGCAGGCATCAAGCCGAATGTCCAATCCTAATGATACGTGCCAGATCATACGTGCAAGTGCGATCGGACTTAGGCAGAGCCTTTCTAATATTTTTTTCGAGCTGTCCTCTTTTCTATGTGACTGTTCACAACTCATCAGTTTGTAGTCAGGGCTTTAGTCCTCATTAATATCACCTAATAAGGACTAAAGCCCTTACTACAAACCGTAGGCCAATAATTAGTAGTAGATAAAACATTAATTCCCCTAAAATACTAAACAAATCTCAACATCAGGCTGTCTTATAGAGACATTCAAACCTTAAAAAACTTGGGAAACCTTGAGTAAAGGCTCAAAATAGATATATGATGTCAGATTGAGCTTAAAGCTAATAAGCACATTGACTATTAAATCAAGGAAAGCGAAAATGGGACTTAGCGATATTCTCTTGAATGAAAACCACAGAGAAACTTTTGTTGATGACTGTGTAAAGTTGATAGACCAACAAGTTGCAGCAGCCTCCGGATTGGGTGGTTTGGCTCTGAAAGCTGCCTACTCTACTGTCAAGGGGATACGGGCTGACTATTGCGCCCAAGTCGTCGATCAACTTCTGCCAGAAATCTCGATCGCACTCGATCCGATGTGGGCTGAAGGGGTAAACAATGGCAACCCAGTAGAATATCTAGCCCAAAGAAAAGGTGAAGTAGCAGACGAATTGCTCCAAATCAGCGACAAAAGGGTCGAGAAAAGCACAAGATCGATGGTTAAAGGCGCCTATGCCAAACTCCGCCCCTCAGCCAAGAATTACGTGGAAAAGGGAGTACCCGATTTAGCCGAAATTATTAATAAACATAGTGCGGCCGGATAAGTGAGCAACGGCTAAAAACAAAATACCCAGATACCCGGCTTCTTCAAGAAATCGGGTATCTAAAATCCGACTTATTCGTAAGTTTGTAGTTAGGAGGGAGAGTCATAATTTTATGCTTATCCATTGCCAATTACCCATTGATTTGCAGCCAATATTTTCAACATCGCCTGTCCGGTAATTCCCAACCCCAAAAACATTACAAACATCGCACTAATCGCAGGCAGAAATTTGACTGCTGTTATCTGTTTGGGCAGTTTATCAAAATTCCGTTTGGCATAAACTAAGATTAATCCGATCGCACTCAGCACTAAAGCCAATCCCAAACTAAACGCTACCACTAGCGTCATTCCCAAACCAACATTGCCCAAAGCCGACGCACTCAACAGCATCACCAAAGCGGAAGGACAAGGCAACAAACCGCCGGAAATTCCCAACGCCAATAAGCTTTTCCAAGTAATAGGATCACCGTCAGCACCGGGAGGCAAATGCGAATGAATCCGGCCGTCTCCGTGATGGTGGTAGTGGTGAGATATATCGGGTTTTACAGGTGTAAATTCTCTCTCCCAACTTCCTCTATTTAAAAGGTTTACTGGTTCCTCACGGTTTATATTAAGGAGTTCCGTCCTTAAAAACCAGTTTTTATTAAAACTTTTAGTCTTAATTTTTTTGATGAATTCAGTTTTCACAACTAATACCAATTTTAAAAAAGAATGCAACAGTATTCTTGTTCCCCCCCTTTGCAAGGGGGGGCTAGGGGGGGTCGAAGAGTGTTGCACGATTTTAGATAAATGGTATAACCTAGTCTTGATTTTTTCTAAGAGTAAATTTAGCCCGATGAAAGCTACTAATAAACCTGAGATTAAACTCAGCCAAGGATCTAATTTTTCTGGGTCAATTAAGTTAGAAGCAAACAAAGTAATTCCGCCCACAGCAAACACGCCTGCAGTGTGAGTAATTGTAGTCGTCGCAGCTAGAAATAAAGCGTGTATCGGAGTAGCCCGCGAACCCACTAAATAAGCGCCGACTATGGTTTTTCCGTGTCCGGGCGACATCGCGTGCACGCATCCCCAAGCAAATGCTCCCGCTATTGCTAGCAGCAAACTCCAACCTGAATCCCAGATTGATTCATTTTCACCTAACAAAAAATCCCGGTTTTGCGGCGTAAACACAAAGCTTTTTACAGCCCCTGCTTGCACAATCGTAGCTTGACAGCTAGCTGTCGGAACTCCGGGCAAAAACAGATTGTAATTAATCCGAAAATTAGGTTTGGAGATGGAAATTGCATGAGGTAAACCGGGCGTTTTATCTTGAGAAGGTGCGGGCCAGGTGTAGTCTAAAATTAAGGTGCTGTGGGTATTGGGCTGCTGTAGTAAGCTGGGGGTTTTAGCTGCTATTTCTAGCGGTTTTACTGCTACGGAGCCTTGAATGTTGCTACTGTTTGTGAGGCGGATTTGTTGGCTAAAAAACTTTTCTAGCTGTGTTTGGTGGCTGCGAACTTCAGCAGGTTGTAGCTGGCTGTCTCGATTGTCGTCGGCGAAGTTTGTTAAGCCGGTTGGGAAAGTTAATGTTATTTCGGTTTGCAAATCGTTGACTACTATTTCTGCTACGGATAAGTCTGCCCAGTGTGAGTAAACTGGTCGGGTTGAGGTTGTTAGTAACAAGGAAAGTGTCAGAAAAAATAGGATAAATAATTGGGAAAGTCGGTTCATTTTGTACAGCATAAATTCCTTTTTTTTGTAAGTTTTTTGGTAAGTAGTTTGTGTGTGTTGGGATTTTTTAGGCGATCGCTCTTTTCGTGAGTCTCACAGTCCGCCGGGGATTGAAATCCCCGTCTCATAGCGAAAGTCGGTTGAAACCGACTGAATAGCTAATCAAATTCAACAATTGCGGATTTCATTCCTATGCAAGAGGACTTAAGCTTTTAGCCAGGGGTTTCAACCCCTGGCGGATTGACGGAATGGCGAATTTGGCCGAATGGCTGCTATTAGCTAATCTCAAAATTCATAACTTCCCAAACCCAATGCTTGGCGAGCTCGATCGTCAAAATTCGGGTCAATTTCCTTTGACTTTTGAAAATAAGCGCGAGATTCAGCATCCTTACCTAAAGTCCGGGCGATCGCACCAGCCCGGTAAAACATCCCCGCATCCCGAATCCCCGATCGCACTATTTCGGCCATCACTCGATCGGCCTTTTGCGATTCCCCAGCAGCGGAAAGCGCCCAGGCTAAAGTATCCAGCGTGACAGTATCCCGGCGAATTTTCACCTCCTCCTGCATTAACGCCAGCGCTTCCGCGACATCCTGCGATCGACCTTTTTCCAGCAGCAAACTTGCCAAATCCCTGCGGTGGCCAAAACCGCCAGATCCAGAAACCTGTTCCTGTCGCAGCCCCGCTTCTGCTTTGTCGCGAAGTCGCCGGGATTCGATCGCATCTCCCTGCAAATCCTTCACCCTCGCCATACCGCGATCGACAATGCGATCGAACACAGTCTCAACCCCGCCAGAATACGCAGAAACCTTGCTGTAATAGCCTTCCGCCTCCCGATAATTGCCCTGCCGCGTCTCCAAATCCGCCAAATAAATCAGCGCCAGCGGGTATCGTGGCACCAACCGCAGCGCCTCCAAAAACAGCGCTTTCGCCTGCACAAACTGCCCGCGACGCGCGTAAAATCGACCCAAGAGCGATCGGGCCCGCGCCGAACCAGCAACCTCTCCCGGTTCCTCCGCCGCCATTGCTTGGCGGTAATCCTGCAAAACCTCAGCATCTCGGCCCTGAGACTCTCTCACTAAAGCTCTCAAAGTGAGAGAACCCAAGTTCGGAATCCGGTTAACTAAGGCTTCTGCGGCTACATTTGCCTCGCTCACTTTTCCCATCGCTAAGTGAGATGTAACTGAAAGGGCGATCGCATCTTCATTGTCAGAACCCGCCTGTTTAGCAAAGCGCAAAGCAGTAGCAAAATCGTGTCTTGCCTCAGCAATTCGAGCTAAAACTAACAGCGCACCTTGGTTGTCAAAAGGCAAATCGGCGATCGACCTTTGAGCCGCCTGTTCCGCCAATAAAAACCAACCTCCCTCCCCAGTAGCGCGAGCCATTTTTAAATAAGATCCTGCCAGTGCCGCCCGGTTCAAACCGCTGCGGGAATCAACTGCCAACCGCTGCTGGTAAAAAGCAATCTCTTGCTGAATTGCTTCTTTTTGATTGGGATTATTTCTCAAACTTTCCGAAAAATGATAGCGGTAATTAGTATCGAGATTTTCGGGACTTTGGTTTAAAAAAATATCTGAAATAAAACGCCAATTAGGAGGTAAATTCACTACTACCATCCCAACTAAAGGAACCACTATCAGCAGCCAATACGAGACAATATCCGATTTTATTTTGTGTTGAATTTTAGTTTTCATACATCCGCGTTAATCAGCGTTCATCTGCGGTTCAAAAAAGTATTTTCAATATGTCATTAGCCAATAAGCAATGACTAATGACTAATGACTAATTAGGCAAAGCCAAATAAGGAAAAGTCGGTTCTAAAGGTTTGTGTCCCTGAGCCGGATTTCCCGGAGTTCCGTTATATGAAACGTTATCCCCAACCGGAGAACCCACCAAAGCTCCCAGAGTGATATCAATAACGTCGTCCATCAGCATACGACCTCCGATCAAGCTTCCTTGAGCATTTGTAGCGCTAGCGTAGCCGCTGGTTTTTGTGGTATCGATCCGCATGACATCGGGTAAGAAAGCTCCGGCGATCGCATTTGGATCGACATTATCCCGACCGTCCAAAAGATCGACAGCATTCAAAGTAGCAACAGCTTCCTGACGCACCGGAGCAGCAGCAGCGCTCAAATCCAATCTCGGAGGAATATTATTGAATGCTTCCAGATAAGCGGGAGTAACTATCAAACCCTCATTAATTGCAGGTCTTGCCAAACGCTCGAATTGTTTAAAACCGCCAGCTCCATCCCGGATCGAAACTGTTGACCAAACATCAAAAGTATTGGCCCCTGTTCCTGCTTGCAAAAACGCTTTCGGAACGCGGACAGCAATTGTATTGACGTTGTAACCTTTAGTAAAGTCGATCGCTTGACTCGGTTCTTTAAAAGCAGTGCGCGGCCCCGTTCCCAAAGCTGCGGCGCGAACTCGGAAAAATTGTTCCACATCAAAGAAAAACGGGTCTTCGCGTAAACCCGCAAATACAGTCAAGTTAGAACCGCCCACAGGTACTGTATTCACAACAGCATTAGAATTCAGCGGAGTTGTGGCAATTAGCCCGCCGTTAACTGTAGTCTTAGCAACAGTCTCCGAGCCGTTGCGAACAACAGTTACAGCTACCGCTTGCATACCTCTATTGTTAGGCGGACTGAAGGCAAACCGCAAGATAATATCCGAACGTCCAGTAGGTGTAGAATTCACGTCACTTACTTGCGTGATGTGAAATTGGTAGAGGGCTGTAGTGCTGAAATAATATTGATAACGGGCGACAGACCTGGGATTTGAATTCATGGTAAATACTAAATCCCCGTCCGCAGCACCGGAGTTTTGGTCTTTTTCGCGATATACATATAGGTCAGTTAAATTGACCGCGCGACCTTTGATATCTACTTCGCCGTCGTCGTGGTCAGAAGCGACAATTATCCCTGGAGTTAATAGAGCAATTAGAGCTACTTCAATAGCTAGTATGGTTCGGCGAATTTTTTGTGTGAGCTTCACAGTTAGCACCTTTATTTCAATGAATTTTTTGCACAAATCAATGGTAAATAACCCGCATTCGCGGGTTTTACTTTTGTAGCAACAGGTTGAAATCTGTCAACCTGTCGGGCTTTTGCGCTATTGCTGAGCCTTCTCCTATTGGTGGTATACGAAGGTTTGGCAATTTTGGATCTGTGCTTCAAGATAAATTTATGGAAAAAAGTGTGTTATTGAGGATTTACTCGTTCCCGGACTATGCTTGGGAATGCCTGCTCCCAGACAAGGCTTCCCTCGATCGAGTGGAGCCACAGCCTCGCTTATACGGGTTCCCAGGCTCTTCTTGGGAGCGATCGAACAAAGCTTGGGAACGAGTGAATGGCGCTGTTTTGAGTGTTCAGGCTCCGGGCATTTCTTCGTTCTGCATAAAGCGGATTGCTAAGTCTCAACCAAATCATTAATTAGGTGGTAAAATTCCAGATGACTTGGGATTTTTACAATTCAAAGCACGACAAAGTTAGCCTAAAAAGGCATACTCCAGTTTGTACCCCAACTTCAAACTTACAATTATGTTCTGTAGTGATATACGCCGAATTTTTAATTTTGGATCTGTGCAGTCAAAACAAAAATTTTAGGTACACTGAGATGACAGGCCAGAAGTCAGGCGATGAATCGCTGCTTTTAGTGCAGATTGCCCAGAAAGACCAAACGGCATTAGCTAAACTTTACGATCGCTACGGTCGCCCAAGTTACGCTCTCGCTTACAAAATCCTGGGTTCGGTAGAAGAAGCTGAAGAAGTGGTAATCGATGTTTTTTCCCAAATTTGGCAAAAAGCAGCAACTTACGATCCTTCTCGCAGTCGAGCAGATACGTGGTTGTTCATGCTGACCCGCAGTCGTTCCCTCGATCGGCTGCGAGCGATGCAGCGAACAGTCCGGGCTGCTGAAGCTTGTCTGGAAGAGGCTAAAATACCCATCTCTAGCGTTGCAGAACCGATGGAAGATGCAATGTTTAAAGAACGCCGCGAACAAGTCCAAGCAGCCTTAGAAAAACTGCCAAAGGAACAGCAACAGGCGATCGAACTCGCTTACTACCAAGGGCTGACTTGCGCGGCGATATCAGCTAAAACTGGTATCCCCACAGGTACAATCAAAACCAGAATTCGATTGGGTATTTCCAAATTGCGTCAAGCTTTGAGCGAAGAATTTTAGATTGTCAAAAAATTAAATTTAAGTTGTTTAACATCAATCTAAAATTCTGGCATCTCCCATCATCCATCTTGAGTGCGAGGGCAGCAGACCAATTTCAAGTTTAAAATTAACCTAGGCTGAATTACAATTAATGGCGGAAAACAGATGGAAATGATGCCAGACGAGGAATATAAAATCCTTGCAGCCCTTCAAGCTCTCGATCTCCTCGACGAGTCAGAACGCGGCGCATTTGCAGAGAAATTGAAAGAGTCCGCAGAACTTACAAGTGAATTAGCTGCTTTGGAATCAACAATTGCCGCGATCGCCTACACAGCCCCCCCAGTTCCCGTCGCACCCGACCTGAAAAACCGCCTGTTACAGCGCATAGCCGAACTGCCGCCAATCCCGGCAGAATCAGTCAATATAAAGCCAATTGTTACCTCTCCAACCGAGAACAATACTCCATCTTTAATAGTGCGATCGCACGATGTCAAATGGAAATCTTATGGAGTTCCGGGACTTTCGTTTGGCAAGCTTTATATTGACAAACAAAAGCGCGAAATTACCTGCTTGATGCGACTAGAACCGGGAGTAACATTTCCCATGCACCGACACGCTGGCTCGGAGGAAGTGCTTGTATTAGAAGGAGACTTAATTGTAGAAGGGGAAATTTGCCATCAAGGCGACTACATTCGATCGGTTCCCGGTTCCACACATTCGCCCCTGACACAAGGGGGATGTTTGCTGTTAATGAAAACTTCCCTAGACAACGAAATGTTTGTCTGATATTATTTTTGTTGAATTGCCGACAGCTTGGAGGGCGGGTTTATGTAGATTTTTAGTTAGAATTACAGATTGTTGGTGAAACCCGCCCCTACAATTATTTTGGTTAATTTACCGGACGCGATCTAACTCAAAAACACCCGCATTGCTCGCCATTCGGCGGTTAGAAATGCCAACTCTATCACGTAATTACAATGCTAAAATACTCGCATATAACTGCTGTTTTGTCCGCCCTTATTATTATACAATTGGTTCCCAGCGACAAAAGCGCGATCGCCCAAGAACGCGAAGGATGTTTTCTTGTTAATTCAGTGGGAGAAGTAATTAACTTAAATTTGTTGTGTTCGCCTCAAGAATCCGACATTAAGCTGACAGGAAACGATGGGAAATTTCTCGAAGACTATCAACGCTTAGCAAAAAGCTACTCTCCCGAAGCAACGGATAATTTACTGCAAGCAATCCGAAGGGCCCCTGGTCAAAAAATTGCGGCCGCTAAAAGAATGTGTGCGGAAGCAAAATCGGGAGTTTCTCTGCCGGAAGTTAAATTAAGAGCGATCGGGCAAGCTGTCAGTATCGAAAATCCAAGTCTCAAAGAAAGTTTTCTCGCCGATGCGGATATTATTACCACCCTTGCCGCCAATCATTATTGCCCGGAATTAGCCAGTAAGTAATATCATGAAATCTGTCAGTCCTCCCGCTCACCGGCAGTCCGCCAGGGAATGAATTCCCTGTCTCATAGGTAAAGTCCTCTCAAAGAGGACTGAAGAACTCATTAGTCCTCGTAGCGAGGAATTTCGCTTTGAGCCAGGGGTTTCAACAATAGCCGGACTGAGGGTTTAACGTTAAGTTGACACGCCTTGGGTAAGGCATTATTTCAGTTTTGATTTTACAGGAGTGCAAGGGGGAACGATCGCACTTCTAAAAAACGCTTTTTACAAAACTGAGATTCTCCCACGGTAATACGGCGTCTTCACTTGCAGCTACAATATGAATTGTCCTCTTGTCGCGCAATGATCGATGAAATTACCGGACATGAGATGAAACATTTAAAATCAAGTTCCGCCGACTTGCGGGATTTATTCAAAGACAGCATTACAGTTAAATACCTCGCGGAACCGCTGAAAGCTGTCCCCGCTTGCGAAGACGCAGCCAAATTGCGATCGTGGATGGAGGCCCGCGATTTTGACGTAATCGGGATCGAAGAAAACGGCACGGTTTGCGGCTATGTAGAAAGATCGCACTTAATCGCAGGTAAGTGCAGCGACTACCAGCAAATTTTTCACCCCTCCCAATTAATTGCCGCCTCGACTCCTTTGATGGAATTGCTGCCGCTGCTGCGAGAAAAACCCAGATTATTTGTATTGGAAAGCAACAGGATCGACGGGATTGTTACCTGTGGCGATTTACAAAAAGCACCGGTGCGGATGCTGCTGTTTGGATTGGTGACGCTTTTGGAAATGAATTTATTGCGGATCGTGCGGATTTACTTTCCCCAAGATTCTTGGCAAAAATTGCTTAAGGGCGATCGTATTTTAGCAGCAAAACACCTTTGGCAATTGGGGCGATCGCGAAATGAAGCAATTGACTTAATCGATTACCTGCAATTCTGCGACAAGCGAGATTTAATCCTGACTTCTGCTGAAATAGTCGATCGGCTGGGGCTCAAATCCAAACGCTACGGGGAGCGTTTTTTAAAGTCAGCAGAAGCATTGAGAAACAAATTAGCTCACGCTCAAGATTTAATCAACGGTTCTTCTTGGCCGGAAGTAATTTTTTTAGCTCAGGAAATAGAAGCGCTTTTGCAGCGTTGCGAAGAAATTGAAATGGCCGCACCTAATGAAGTAGAAAGCATTTAATCCTCGTCTTTTATAGAGAGACTTTGTTTGTAGTGTCGCCATTTCCATCGCCTATTTTGATAGAGGAAGGTGCGCCGAAGCGCACCCTAGATTTAGTTTTTAATTTTTAGTTTCCTGTTGGTATACTTAGGAACCCAGCCTTGAGCACTGGTGTAATACTGCAAGGCTTTCAAGTACAGCGACGGAGTGAGATAAAACCAATGTTCAGTATTAGCCGGCACTTTAATGTATTCTTCAGCTTCCAGCATTAATTGTACCTGAGAGCCGTTAGAATACACAAACCCAAAAACGCATTCCCCAGCTAAAATGTGAAGAACTTCTGCATCTGTGTGGGTGTGAGTGCGATCGCTTTGAGTCATCAGCGCGTAAATCTGCTGCGAACCTGGATGCAGCACTTTTAAGTCGCACCACTTATATCCGCTGGCGCGCTTAAACTGTTCAAACTCGCTATTATATGCTGCGAGAATCTGCTGTTTTTCTGTTACATTGAGAATGTCTTGAACTAGCAGTTCTTGAAACGCCGGATTTTCGTTGGCTGGCAGGGAATCGATCTCAATATTTAAAACTGCCAGTTGACTCGCGATCGCCCGGATATCCGTATATGTTCTACCGTCTTCTAGTTGCAGAACAGCCATATTACCACCTAATGTTTTGAGCTTTGAGGGAAATTTAGTTTCCATTTTTAAGCTGCTGTTTTAAGCTTTCGTCAAAAACTAAACTCCTGCTTGTTTTCAATAATAGCCGATCGCTAAAATTCCATGTCCTGCCTCGCCAATTATCAAACCAATAGCACCCATCAAATAATTTGGTGGTTTTTTTAACTTTTATTTAATAAGATTTACTGGAGTTAATGTAAGGTGCACCATAAGCACCGCACAGCTTAACTAAAAACTCAAAACTTTCAAATCAGCATCCCCGCGATACAAGCAGTCATAAAACAAGCCACAGAGCCAGCAATCATCGCCCTCACGCCCAACCTCGCCAAATCGCCTTGCCGCTGCGGAGCCATCGCGCCAATTCCCCCAATCTGAATCCCGATCGAACCAATGTTAGAAAACCCGCACAAAGCATAAGTCGAGATAATTTGCGATCGTTCAGAAATCGCCTGTTGTTTCACCAATTCCATCAAATCTAAATAAGCAATAAACTCATTCAAAATCGTTTTTTTTCCCAAAACAATCCCCACCTCTGCACAATCAGCCCAAGGCACCCCCATCAGCCAAGCAACCGGAGCCATCAAATAAGCAAAAATTAATTCTAGCGACAACTGAGGCAAGCTAATTAGCCCTCCAAACCACCCCAAAAGCGCATTAAAAAAAGCTAACAAACCCAAAAAAGCAATCAGCATAGCGGCCACATTCGCCCCCAACTTCAACCCGTCGCTAGCACCCGAAGCCGCCGCATCCACCGCATTAGCATAAACCTGATCCACCTTCACCTCCACCTCCCCAGCAGTCAGCGACTTTTCAGTTTCCGGGTACAGCAATTTAGAAATAGCCAAAGCTGCTGGTGCAGACATCACCGACGCCGAAATTAAATGTTGAGCCGGTACTCCAAAAGAAATATAAGCTGCCATGACTCCGCCGGCAATTGTGGCAAATCCTCCCGTCATGACAGCATGAAGTTCCGAGAGCGTCATCGCCCCCAAATAAGGTTTAATTAACAAAGGAGCTTCGGTTTGCCCGATAAAGATATTCCCAGCACAAGAAAGCGTTTCTGCGCCGGAAGTTTTCATGGTTTTAATCATCAACCATGCCACTGCTTGCACAACTCGCTGCAAAATGCCGTAGTGATAAAGTATGGTGATAAACGAAGAGAAAAAAATGATAGTCGGCAGCACTTTAAAAGCGATAAAGTGTTCAGCAAAATTATCTCCAAATATAAACTTTGCCCCGGCATCAGAAAAATTGAGAAACTGCGTCACCAAATCTCCCAAAAATTTAAAGACAGCCAAACCAGGAGCAGTTTTGAGAATTAAAATAGCAAAAATTAGCTGTAAAGCAATTCCCCACAATACGGGCGGCCACTTGACAGCGCGCCGATCGACTGAAAAGACGTAGGACAAACCGACAAAAACAGCTAACCCGAATACAGAAATAAGTCGTTCCATGTATAGCAATTTTTAGAGAATCTACAGCAAGCTTTTATCGTTACCAGGCTCTGGTAATCCAGATTAACAGTCCGATCGTACTTTATCTCGTTTCCAGAGGTTGCCATGAGTTCGCGGCGCGGGCGGCACAGCCCCGGAAGGCGTGTAATACACGATGCCGCCCGATCGCATACAATCTGGGCCAGTTTCGCTTACAATAAAAGGCTAAACCTCAAAATCACGGCGCAGCCTAATTGCTGCTACTTTTATGTCTCTACCTATAGTTGCTATT
Source organism: Microcoleus sp. SVA1B4 (assembly GCF_036700545.1). NCBI lineage: Bacteria > Bacillati > Cyanobacteriota > Cyanophyceae > Oscillatoriales > Microcoleaceae > Microcoleus > Microcoleus sp. SVA1B4. The sequence continues at coordinate 75,744 of NZ_JAUBPB010000012.1, read as the reverse complement.
ATTGGACGCCCCAATGTAGGCAAATCGACGCTCGTCAACCGTTTAGCCAACACCCAAGACGCGATCGTCCACGACGAACCAGGAATCACGCGCGATCGCACTTACAGACCAGCATACTGGGGCGATCGGGAATATCAAGTCGTAGACACCGGCGGGCTAGTATTCGACGACGAAACAGAATTTTTGCCTTTAATTCGCGAACAAGCAATGGCGGCCCTCGCAGAAGCCAGCGCAGCCATTTTCGTAGTAGACGGAAAAACCGGGCTCACCGGCGGCGACGAATCGATCGCATCTTGGCTGAGACTGCAAAAAGTCCCAGTCATTCTCGCCGTCAACAAATGCGAATCCGAAAATACAGGGCTTACCCAAGCAGCCGACTTTTGGCAATTGGGACTCGGAGAACCTTACCCAGTTTCCGGCATTCACGGTAACGGCACCGGCGAATTGCTTGACAAATTAATTACTTACCTTCCCACAGAAGTATTACCCGAAGTTGAGGAAATTAAAGTAGCAATTATCGGTCGTCCCAACGTCGGCAAATCGAGTTTGTTAAACGCATTTCTCGGAGAAAATCGCGCCATAGTCAGCCCAATTTCCGGCACAACCCGCGACGCGATCGACACCTTAGTAGAACGCAACGGTAAAACCTACCGCCTGATCGACACAGCCGGAATTCGCAAAAAGAAAAACGTCGAATACGGCGCAGAATTTTTCGGCATCAACCGCGCTTTCAAAGCCATCCGTCGCGCCAACGTCATACTATTAGTAATTGACGCAATCGACGGCGTTACCGATCAAGACCAAAAATTAGCCGATCGCATCAGCCAAGAAGGTCGCGCCTGCATCATAGTCGTCAACAAATGGGATGCCATAGAAAAAGAGTCCGACACAATATACGAGTACGAAAGAGAAGTCAGAACCCGACTTTATTTCCTCGACTGGGCAGAAATGATTTTTGTTAGCGCCATGAGTGGACAGCGAGTTGAAAAAATCATTGAATTAGTAGACAAAGCCTCCGACGAACACAAACGCCGCGTCCCTACCGCAGTCATTAACGAAGTCATAGAAGAAGCCACAACCTGGCACTCAGCCCCAGTTACCCGCCAAGGAAAACAAGGCAAAATCTATTACGGTACTCAAGTGCGATCGCAGCCACCGACAATCGCCCTATTTGTCAACGATCCCAAACGCTTCACCGAAAATTACCGCCGCTACATGGAAAGCCAATTCCGCAAACACCTCGGCTTTACCGGTACACCAATGCGGCTACTTTGGAGAGGCAAAAAAGTTCGTGCCACCGAAATGAGCACAACAAACAGAGCACTGCGCGTGAAGTGATTTTAGATTTTAGATTTTGGATTTTAGATTAAAGAGAAAACGCAGTTTAATGGTATAATTAAGTTGCGATTTTTTTCTTTTGTCTTCCTTCGCCTCTTGGCAATTCAATTACTTGGTATTTGAAACAATTCCAAATCAAACAATCTAAAATCTCAAATCGCAAGGTGGACGAACAAGAGTTTAAAAGAAGAACAAAGCAGCTAGCATTGAGAGTTATTAAGCTAGTAGATGCGCTGCCCAAAGGCTCCGCTTCTCAGGTAATTGGCAAGCAGTTAATTCGTTCAGCAACTTCTGTAGGAGCCAATTATTGAGCGGCTTGTCGTGCGAAGTCAACAGCAGACTTAATTTCTAAACTCAGGATAGTGGAAGAAGAAGCGGATGAAAGTCTTTACTGGATGGAGTTAATAGTTGAAGCTGAATTGGTAGATGCCACTAAATTGAAAAGTATCATGTCAGAAACAAATGAGATTTTAGCGATGACAGTTGCGTCCATCAAAACTTTAATTGCTAAAAACCCAACAGCAAATCGCAAATAAAAAAATGTCAAAATTCAACAAAAATTTCCTATCAAAAATCAAAAAATTAAATAATCCCCAATCAAAAAATCAATTGCTCAATCAAATAATCCCATTCAAAAATCAATCCCTCAATCCCTCAATCAATCAATCCCTCAATCCCTCAATCCCTCAATCCCTCAATCAATCCCTCAATCCCTCAATCAATCAATCCCTCAATCAATCAATCCCTCAATCTAAAATCTAAAATCTAAAATCTAAAATCGACAAGATGGACTTACTTCGATCGCTCCCCATAGGACTTTACCTAGAACAACCCGTAACCTGGCTTCACCGGCTAGACTCCCGCGTCAAATTAGCTTGGTTGATGACATTTCTGATTGCACCAATACTCGCCAATCCCATCTGGCGGTTGATGCTAGTAGGAATGTTAATCGTACTGACACTAACTGCAGCAATTCCATTGCGCGTGTGGAAACAGCAAATGGGACTGCTGCTGCTATTTTGCCTATTAGTATTTTGCCTCAGCGCGATCGCCCCCGACGGACTCCCCGCAGAACACCAGCCCCGCATCCCCGCCGACGAATTAACCTTTTCCCAACAGTCGGCAACCCTTCCACCCCCTCAAAAGCCCAAACCCTGGTACCAATCTTTTAACTTAGGCTCAAACTCCCCAATCCCCAATCCCAAAGCCCAAAGCCCAAATCAACTCCCCCAACCCACAAACTACCGTTACGTTTTATTAAAACAAGGCCCGATTAAAATCACTCGCAAATCCCTAGATTTAGCTATCAACGTCAGCACCCTATTTTTCACAGTAATTTACAGCACCAACCTCTACCTTCTCACCACAGCCAGCGAAGAAATTACCGCCGCCCTTGAAAACTTAATGCAGCCCCTGCGCCGCTTGAACTGGCCTATTACCGAAATAGCCTTAACATTAACTTTATCTTTGCGATTTATTCCCCTAGTATTGGAAGAAATACAAAATTTAGTGCGATCGGTCAGAACCAGAGCGATAAACTGGAAAAAACTAGGATTTCGCAGCGCCGCTCAAGTGTGGTTGATGATAGCCGAGAGGCTGTTAGAAAACTTGCTCCTGCGAGCTGAACAAATTGCCAGCGCCATGAAAGTTCGCGGCTTCACCAGTCCCGATCGACACCGTGTAGAATGGCACCAGTTGCAATTGAAAATCCGAGACTGGATCGCCCTCGGCTGCTTGCTCGTCCTCTGGAGCGCCCGTTTTGTTTGGGGGTGGGACAGTTGAGATTTTAGATTTTAGATTTTAGATTTTAGATTGATTGATTGATTGATTGATTGATTGATTGATTAGATTTGAGATTGAAGAATTGGGAATGACTGATGAAGCTCGTCGTTTGGAGTACAGGCCAACATTTGAGTAAGTTTTGTCTGGTGCGCGACAGTCCTGCTAAAGTAATGGAGACAAATATTTAGAGAACCAAGACCTTGAACATCTATCTTGGGACAGATGTTGCGATTTTAGATTTTAGATTTTAGATTTTAGATTGATTAGATTTGAGATTGAAGAATTGGGAAGGAAAGATTCGAGCGGGCTTTGAAGCACGGGCATACATTTGAGTCAATACGCTTGGGTTAGTGCTAAAAAAACCGATCGTGCGTAGGTTGGGTTGAGGAACGAACCCTCCGTTTCACTCCGCCCAACATTTTCGCTACAATTTTCCTTAACTGAACCGTATTGACATTTGAGTAAGTTTTGTCTGGTGCGCGACAGTCCTGCTAAAGTAATGGAGACAAATATTTAGAGAACCAAGACCTTGAACATCTATCTTGGGACAGATATCGTATATGTTCCCCGCATTCAAGCTGCATTAGACCGGTTTGGCGATCGCTTTCTCGAAAAAGTTTACACGCCCGCCGAACAAAGGGATTGCGGACAACAAAATTCTCAACACAGCAGCATTAAAGGTAAAATGAATCGAGTTTCCTGCAACCAGCTAGCGGGCCGCTGGGCAGCAAAAGAAGCCGTTGTCAAAGCTCTAGGCACGGGATGGCGGGGAATACGGTATGCAGATGTGGAAATTCGGCGCTCCGAAAACGGTGCTCCAAACGTGCAACTGCACGGAACCGCAGCAGCACAAGCCTCTGTTTGGGGAAATTGCCAGTGGCAATTGAGCCTCAGCCACGACGGAGACTATTGCACCGCTACGGCGATCGCCCTTTGTACCCCGCTCTCAAACAACGCCGTCGGGCGATCGAGCGAAACTAAAATCTAAAATCTAAATCTTTAATCTAAAATTGATAGATTGTGAGTGTGAATGACTACCGAAACTTACCTGAATCATCCAAACTTTGGCCTCCTCTTCAGGGTATCCCAGGTTGAAGACAGCCAAGAATTATTTACCACCCTATACGCCCAACGCCTGTTTTTTTTGGTGACAAACGGCCCTGGCGGGCTGAGATTTGAACCAATCAGTCGCTCCGACGCTCGCCTCATGGTCGAAATTCGCCTGCGAACCCTGCGTCGCAGCGGTCAATATCAGGAGTACGACCAATTGCAGACCATTCACCAGCGCACATTTCAATAACGAAAATCAATAATTTTGTAATTGGTAACTGTCTAAATTTTCCTTCCCTCCCGTCAAGAGCGTTGAGCACCCATGACCATAGCCTCTCGAATTAACAGCATTCGCCAACACTTGCCGGAATCAGTGCGGTTAATTGCCGTTACCAAACAGGTATCGACTGATGCTATCCGCGAAGCATACGACGGCGGTATCCGGGATTTTGGCGAGAGTAAGGTTCAAGAGACTGTCGAAAAACAAAGCCAACTGCAAGATTTGCCGGATATCAACTGGCACTTGATCGGGCACTTGCAAGCCAACAAATCCGCCAAGGCCCTAGAGCATTTCCAGTGGATTCACTCTCTCGACAATTTAAAACTCGCTCAGCGACTTTCGCGCTTGGCGGGGGAAATGTCCTGCTCTCCCCAAGTCTGCCTGCAGGTCAAAATGTTGCCCGACCCGGACAAATACGGCTGGAGCGTTCCAGAACTGCTGGCTGACCTTCCAGAACTCAACAAATGTCAGCATATCAAAATTCAAGGTTTGATGACAATTCCTCCGCTGGGATTAGATGACTCGCAAATCCTAGAATTATTTAACAGCACCCGCGAACTTGCTGACAAAATCCAGCAGCAAAATTTGCCCTACATTCAAATGCAGCAGCTCTCGATGGGGATGTCGGGAGATTATCATTTGGCAATTCAAGCAGGTGCTACTATGGTACGGCTAGGACAAACCTTATTTGGCTCTAGGAGGGGATAAATAATTGAAATCTTCTGATAAAGACAATTTGGGTTAAATATAGAATAGTCAGCCACCCGCGACTAACGCGCAACGCGAGTATAGTCGGGGCAGCAAAGTCGTAAAGGAGCGTGAATCATGAATATTTTTTCTAAACTGCGAGATTTTGTAGGGATCAACAATGAGCCTGAGTACGATGACGTGTACGACGAAACGGAAGGGGAGCGCTATCAGAACTTCTACCAAGCGCCTGAACCCAACCCCGCTGCAGTCGCAGCAGAAGAAGAACGTCGTCAAAATCGTAGAATGCGAGAGCGGTCAGTAGTAGGATCGACAGGTATGGATGTAGTTGCACCAACCGGGGGAGTAGGGTCAGTAATGAATAACGTGATTGGAATGCCTGGAGCTATGAACGGGATTTCGGAAGTAGTCGTAATGGAGCCGCGCACTTTTGAAGAGATGCCGGCAGCAATTCGAGCCCTTAAGGAACGGAAGTCTGTGGTTTTGAACCTGACGGTGATGGACCCAGACCAAGCGCAAAGAGCTGTGGACTTTGTGGCGGGCGGTACTTATGCCCTTGACGGTCATCAAGAGCGAATTGGCGAAAGTATTTTCTTGTTTACGCCTAGCTGCGTGCAGGTGAGAACTCAGTCTGGTGTGGTTCACGAAGTGCCTCCTGCTCAGGGACGCCCTCGTGCTGCTGCTCCTGCACCGACAGTCTGGCCGGCAGAACAAGCTACCATCGCTCAGTAGTTATTAGTTAGTAGTTATTAGTCATTAGTCATCTGTCTTTAGTCTTTAGTTATTAGCCAGTAAGCTTTTAACTAGCGAGATCCTGAATTTTGTATCCTTAGTTCTGGGCGCTTAACTCTTAGCTAAGGCGGAGAACTGATAATTAATGGCAACTAATAATTAATGACTAATGACTAGCATAAAATAGTAAGGTGCGTCGCTTTCTAATTTTCGATCGAACTTGTAAATTGTTGCGGGCGACGCACCCTACAAGGTAGCACTGTAGACTAATGACTAATGACTAATGACTAATGACTAATGACTAACATAAAATTTGGTACGATCGGCGGTGGGGTAATGGGAGAAGCTCTCTTATCCCGCTTAATAGCACAAAAAGTTTATTTGCCTTCAGAAATATTGGTGAGCGAGCCTGGGGTAAAGCGCCGCGAGTTTTTGGCTAACAAATACGGGATTGGAACAACAGCCAGCAATCTAGAAGTTGCTGCAGCTACAGAAGTGCTGTTTTTGGCGATTAAACCGCAAGTTTTTGATACGGTAGCTTTGGAGTTGGCGGTGGCGGCCGATCGCAAACAAGGAAATAATGGAGAAACGGCTAATTCCCAGCCAGAAGCGCTAGTAGTGTCGATTTTGGCCGGAGTGCCACTGAGCAAGCTGGAACCAGCCTTTCCGGGGCGGGGAGTGCTGCGGGTGATGCCGAATACTCCAGCCACGGTAGGAGCGGGAATGAGCGCGATCGCTCCGGGAAAACTCGTGCAACCGGCTGATTTAGAATTGGTAAAGCGCATCTTTCAAGCCGTGGGAGAAGTGGTAGAAGTACCTGAGAGTATGCTCGATGCGGTGACTGGACTTTCGGGTTCCGGCCCTGGTTATGTAGCAATTTTGATAGAGGCCTTGACAGATGGCGGAGTTTGTGCTGGACTGCCACGGGCGATCGCCTCTCAATTAGCTTTACAAACAGTATTCGGTACAGCGAAGCTAATGCAAGAAACGGGAATGCACCCGGCACAATTGAAAGATCAAGTTACGAGTCCCGGCGGCACAACTATTGCGGGAATTGCTAAATTAGAGAGTAACGGCTTTCGTTCTGCCCTAATCGAAGCAGTGAAAGCAGCTTGTTTGCGTTCTCAAGAATTGGGTAAATAGGTGTTAGTGCCATGCTGACTTTAAAATTAGATTTAAGTCCGTGGATCAAGTTGACAGACGATCAGTTTTACGAACTGTGCCAACATCACCCCGATTATAAATTTGAACGGAATGCAAAAGGAGAACTGCTGATGGTTCCACCAACGGGAGGAGAAACGGGAAACCGTAATATGGATTTATCCTATCAATTGCAAGCTTGGAGTCGCCAAAATCCGAATCTAGGAATTGCTTTTGACTCTTCCACCTGTTTTAGACTCCCAAACGGTGCAACTCGTTCTCCCGATGCTTCTTGGATAAAACGCGAAAGATGGGAAGCTTTAACTCCCGAACAAAAAAGAAAATTTCCGCCACTGTGTCCTGATTTTGTAGTGGAATTGCGCTCGCCCACTGATTCTATCCGAGAAACGCGAGAGAAAATGCAGGAATATCGGGAAAATGGCGTTTTTTTGGGGTGGTTGATTGACCCGCAAACGCGGAGTGTGGAGATTTATAGGATCGATCGAGAAATAGAAATATTGCAGTCCCCTGTTACGCTGTCAGGGGAAGATATTTTGCCCGGATTTGTGTTGGAACTAGGGCCCGTTATGGGAAATAATTGAAAAGGTGTCAGGCTGTTTCAGATCAATCGCTAGCTGCTGTTTCCAATTTCTGCCCAATCCTTGGTTCCGTACCATTCAAAAGCCGCTGAATATTGCTGCGGTGCCGCACAATTACAAACACACCGCCCGCAATGCCAAACAATACATAAGCCAGGGGCTGATGTAAAGCAAACATCAATCCAGCCACGCTAATTGCCCCGATAATCGAACTTAAAGAAACAATTCGCGACACCGCAAATACTATCCCGAAAATTCCGAAAGTTCCCAAACCAACTGGCCAGTACAAACCAAGCAAAACTCCCAAACTCGTAGCCACAGATTTACCCCCCGTAAACCCCAGCCAGATTGATTTGCTGTGGCCCAAAATAGCAGAGAAACCCGCCAAAGTTGCCATCCAAGGGATGACAGTTGCAGTATTTTCTATACCGGCGGCGGTTGCTAGCTGGCTGGTAAAAGTGAGAGAGTAAATGTAGCGGATTAGGACGATCGCACTTACCCCCTTCAACACATCAACCAGCAACACCCCCAACCCCGGCCACTTCCCCAAAGTCCTCAGTACGTTAGTCGCACCAGTCGAGCCCGAACCAACCTCTCGAATATCAATTCCTAGCATCCATTTCCCCAAGGCGTACCCAGTAGGAATCGAACCCAGCAGATAAGCTGCTATTAGCAATGCGCCATTTAAAATTATCCAGCTAGCCATTTTTTAATTTGAGATTTCGTGTACTTTTAAAATTTGCAACCTTTCCCCTAGCATAATTAGCAATTAGCAATTACTAAGTAGCAATTACCAATTACCAATTACCAATTACCTCATCAAAAATCCTTAGCAGCCATCAAAGTTTGCGGATCTGCCGCAAATGCCAGCCATAGCGGAAATTGCAGGATTGACAAACTAATTAAATCCTCAGTTTCATCAATGACAATTAGTGGCAATTTGCCATCTTTCACCAGTCGATCGGCTTTTTGAGCCAAAGCTTCCGCAGACTCAAACATAATAATCCCCCTTTCCGGGCCAAAATCGCTGCGAGTAATGCCCAAACAGTCCTGCAAACCCCGGCGCCACTCTCCCAAACGTTCGGGACTGTTGGCGAGCACCAAAGTCCGCACCCGTCCGCCGTAGACGCTTCTGAGTACAGAAATAATTGTCGAAGTAATCAAGATATTTTGCAAGCGCGAACCCATAGTCCGCAAAGCGCCCCTTCCTCCTTGGGTGAAAAACCAGTTAGAAACTCGTTCCGCGTGGATGGGTTCAAAAGTGCGGCGGAGTTGCCAAGGCGGGCCGTAGTAGTCGGGGACAGTGCGATATTGATCGAGGGTGCGGCGAATTTGTTTGGCTTGTTCTTGAAATCCCTGTTCGGCAAATTTGGGATTTACCGGTGCCGACGCAAGAGACTCCTCAGCAGCAGTTCGCTGTGGTGTCTCTTGCGTCGGCGGTGTCAAATCTAAGAGTTCGGCGGTAGCGGCCAAATCCTGCAAACTGCCTACTAAATAGTCTTTGAAACCCTGGACTCGAATTGCTAAATCTTGGGAAACGCCGGCAAAAGTGGTTCGCATTTCCTTCTGAATTCGATCGCGCCGGCGTTCTAGTTTTTCTACTTCGATTTGTAGCGCTTGTTTGCGCTGATCTAGTTGAATCAAGCCGTCTTGTACCAAACGCCCGATCGATGTTTGAGCCGCGCCCAACGCTTCTATAGCATTGGCTTTGTCGGCTTCCAAGGCGGCAATTTTTTCAGTCAAAGCTTGTTCTTGCTGCTGCAATTCTTTGATTCTCTCTGTCAACTGTTCGGTAACATTTTCTGGGATGGGCGTTACCATTTCTGCGGTTGCTGTTGGCTGGGAGTCTGTGGGAATCTCGATTTGAGCGATCGGACTTTCTGATTCGGCCTCGTCGGTGTTGGGCGCAATTTGGGCTAGTGCGCCTGCTTCGTCCACGAATTGGGCAATTTCGGCATCTTCCTCGCCCAGCGGCGGGTCTGTTTCTGCCGGGAGTTGGGCTGGCAGCTCATTTTCGTCGATCCACAAATCTCGTGTTTGAGATAGAAGTTGGTACTCCGTCTCATTCACGGGTAAATTTGGTTCGCCGTCACCGCTTGGGGCGGGTGGTTGTGGTTGCGGTTCTTGGGTTGGAGATTCGTCTGAATTCATGGGAAATTTTGTTCGGCGTGGGGCACAGAAAAGTTAAAAATTTAAAATTAACAACTTTTTTAGTCTTGACGGGGACAGCGCTGTTCTAAGCAGGTCTGTAGCATTTTACGATCGAACAGAACCGGCAGAAAGTGAATGCTGTTAATTTCTTTGAAATAGAACAAAATCGGCACCGCGGGCCAAAATATCCGCCAATTTTGCCATTCTCGGTAAGGAAAGCGACGGATTAAGTTGGACGATCGATAAATGTCCAAATCTGTTGGGGTAAATTGTAGCCGGATGGTGGCGGCTTGGTACATCAAAAACAAGCCGAACACAGAAAGTGGCAAACTCACCCACTTCTGCACGAACAGCAGCGGTACGGCCGCCAGTACCAGGACTAGGGGAATCGCATAACTCGGGGCGAGTTCGATCGTACTTGTCGGCGCAGTCGAAGAGGCTGTTGTAGTCACGGGTTTAAATCAAGGGTAGTAAACTAATGTTGCCAATTATTCATATTTTATCCGTTTCTTAGCTTACAAGCCTTTGAGTACGCTAGAGCCCGTGCCCTGAAACATCAGCCATGTCATCAAAAAGTTAAAGATAAAAATAGCCAGTAAAGCCGTCACCACCGCTGTGGTAGTCGATTGGCCGACGCCTTTTGCCCCGCCGGTGGTGGTCAAGCCCCAGCTAGTGCCGATTACAGCAATCAAACCACCGAATACAAAAGCCTTAATTGCCGCGCTGCAAATATCCCACAAACTCAGGAAATTGCGGACTGATTCTAAAAACACGCTTTGAGAGATGCCGTACATCGTCGTAGCAATCAGCAGTCCGCCGAGGATGCCGGTGACGAGACACATGATGGTTAAAATTGGCAGCATCAAGCAGCAAGCAATGACGCGGGGAATTACTAAATAGTCGATCGGGTCTGTTTTGAGCATCAGCAGGGCATCTATCTGTTCTGTTACCTGCATCGTGCCGATTTCCGCCGCAAAAGCCGAACCTACCCGTCCCGTCACGATTACCGCTGTTAAGACGGGGCCGAGCTCGCGAGTCAAAGACAAAGCCAAAACGCCACCTACGACATTGCCGGCACCGAGGTTAATAAACTCCCTCGCTACCTGAATAGTAAATACCATGCCGACAAAACCCGCAGTCAGCAAAGCAATCAGCAGAGATTCCGGGCCGACTGCTGCCATTTGGTCGATGGTGTTGCGACGGTGAATTTTGCCCTTCAGCAAGTGCAGCATAACTTGGCCGCCCAATAAAGCTGCTGCCAGCAACCGCCGACTCCACAAACTGAGGCTGGAAGATGTAGTGGTGCTCAAGGGGATTTCGAGTATAGAACAACTGCCAAAAATGAAATCTATCTACAAATCTTAAACAAGTTTTTTCTATAACATTTAAGATTTCTGACAGAACTGGCCACGGAGGGCGATCGCTGCCTATCGTAGAAAAGGACAAGTTTTGTTTGCTTGCACCTTTCGGCAGTTTAGCTGAATTTACTGACTCTTATGAGCATTTTTCCCAATTTTCTTCGCTCTGTACTGTTGACCAGCCTGTTGAGCTTTGTCGCCCCCTTATTGTTAATCGGCGGGGGATTGACTAGCTTTTCGCTGATTGGCTTCGTGCCTGCTCTCCAAGGAGTTGGTCGTTCTGGAGAAGACCTGATTTTGCAGTTCTTAGCTACTTTCGGCAGCGGCTGTCCCCTCCAGGGTTTTTTCGTCATCGGTCTAACTTTTGGTTTGGTGGGTGCTTTGTTTGATACCTACGCTTCTTATCAGCATTCGCGGTGGAGTTAATCGAACCTTCGATTTTAGATTTTAGATGGGAATTCCTCGATCGAATCTAAAATCTAAAATTGCTGGGTTCGGGTTGGATCGGATACCCGCCCCTTTTGATGATTTTACAATACCGATCGCGAATGTTCGGAAATGCGATCGGCCTTTTTGCGGAAAACCGAATCCCCCTGTTTCGGGAGCTGGAATATATTAAATACAAGTTGAGTCAAGTATTTCTCAACTTCTAAAAAGTTAAGAAATTCGAGGTATCAGTTATGGCACTTATTCGTTGGGAACCTTTGCGGGAAATGGACTCCTTGCAGCGAGAAATGAATCGGTTGTTTGATAGCTTGACACCGGCAACCGATCGCGCATCTAACGGTGTTGCTTTTGTACCTCCCGCCGAACTCGATGAAACTCCCGAAGCCATCCACCTTAAATTAGAAGTTCCGGGCATGGAAGCTAAGGATTTGGACGTACAAGTAACCGCAGAAGCTGTTGCTATTAGCGGCGAACGCCGTCTGGAAACTAAGAGTGAAGATAAAGGCATGACTCGCTCTGAGTTCCGCTACGGTTCGTTCCGCCGGGTGATTCCCCTACCCGCACGGGTTCAAAATGACAGCGTAGAAGCTGAGTACAAAAATGGAGTTTTGCACCTGAATTTGCCCAAAGCGGAAGCGGAAAAGAACCGCGTGGTTAAAGTGCAAATCGGCTAAGAAATAATTGTTGGCTAATTGCTGATAGATAGGGCGTGCGGTGCGCGCCCTATTTGTTTTGGGAATTGGTAATTGGTAATTGGTAATTGGGTCGAAAAGCATTGGGCATTGGTAATTGGCCATTGCGAGTTTGAGGAATGATTCTTCCTTTTTCCTTCTTCATTCTTCCATCCATCCGTTACATCCTCAGAAAGCGAATCCGTTGCCGAACTTCCTTGTTCCGATTCTTCAACCGTGCTAAACTCCAATAAGCAATGGTTGGTGAGGAGACTTGCGTGCCGAGTCAGGGAGTGGGAGGAAATGGAATTGCATCTGAGTTTGGAGACTTAACCGAGATGACTCGCCAAGAAGTCGATGATTTTTTGCGCGGACTGGGTGCTAAGGTAAAAATTTCTTCAGGAAATTATGTTGAATACAAATTTTCTGACAGGTCAAAAGTCATCATCCGCACTAATAGTGAAGTTGTTCGCCTGCCAGCACCGCGATATGGCTCAGATGGTAGAAGAATAAACTGGGGTTTGCGTCTTGACAAAGATGGTAGCGTACTCCAAACACGCGATGAATTTGGCAATCAGATTCCTGATACGCACATTACTGGAGAAAAAGTGAGTAATTAATATGCCTGATGACTACAACTTGCTTAATTTAGGTGGACTTACATCCCTCGTGAAAAATGTCAATGTGTCTTTGTGGGGGAATGAAGTATTACTGGAATGTATCTACGATCCTACAGGCGATCGATTGCCTTACTCTTTAGTTTTTCAAGACTGCCGAGAAATTATGTGGGATGTGCATGATGAAGAGGAAGTAAAAGAACCATTAGCTGATTTGATTGGTTTTCATTTAGGTGAGGACGCGCACCGGAAAGCAGCTTTAATTCATACTGACATTTTTGAAATTTCAATTTTGTACGGCCGTTTTAGCATTCAAAAGGGAGAAAACCTAAATGCTGAAGATTTAGAGACAGAGGTTTTGGTATCACAAGCGCAAGCAGTCGTTTAGTAATTTCGATTTGAGCTGTGAGATTTTAGATAAAAGAATTGGGAATGAGTTGATAAACAGAGGTTTTGGTATCACAAGCGTATTGCGTAGCTACTTGCAAAAGGTAATGTGCTAAACTCGAAAAGGCAATGGTTGGTGAGGAGACTTGCGTGCCGAGTCAGGGAGTTGGAGGAAATGGAATTGCATCTGAGTTTGGAGACTTAACCGGGATGACTCGCCAAGAAGTCGATGACTTTTTGCGCGGACTGGGTGCAGAAATCAGAACTACTAGAGATGGTTATGTTGCATATAAATTTTTTGATAAGTCAACACTAATGATCCGTCCTAACGGTGAAGTAATTAGAACGCCTGCACCGAAATATGGCTCAGATGGAAGAAATATCAACAAAGGTTTGCGTCTCGATAGAGATGGTAATTTATTGCGAACGAGAGACGAATTTGGTAATTTAATTCCAGGGACTCACAATACGGGAGAGAAATTAAATGAGTGATTGGAAGGATGACTATAACTTGCTTGGATTGGGTGGTTTTACATCTTTAATCACAAAAGTCAACGTATCTTTATGGGGAAACGAAGTATTAATTGAATGCGTCTACAATCCAGAAGAAAGATTGCCTTATATGCTGGAATTCAAAGACTGTCGCGATATCAGTTGGACTGTACACGATGAAGAGGCTGTGGGCGAATTGGAAGCTGAATTCTTCGGAATTTCTTTGGGTGAGTCCGAACACCGCAAGCCTGCGGTGATTACTACAGACATTTTTGAAATTTCAATTTTGTACGGCAGTTTTAGCATTCACAAGGGAGAAAACCTAAATTCTGAAGTAGCAGATTTAGAAACAGAGGTTTTGGTATCACAAGCGCCAGCAGTCTTGTAGCACTTGAAAAGCACCGCGCCGTTAAATTGCCAAGGCGTTAGTAATATTATATCGGGTAAAATAACTATTACAGGACTTACGCACTCCGACTCCTCAAAACTGTTTTTTTTACCGAATTTGCGGGTTTTAACGAAGTATTTTCGTAAAAAACCCGGTTTCTGGGCCCCCATGCGTAAGTCCTATATTATTAGGTTTGTAGTGAGGACTGAAGTCCTCATCAAAAATCTAAGGATGGAAGTCCTCACTACAAAAGAATTACCAATTTTTCAAAAAAGACAGTAGGTATTGTTGCCCGCCTCAGTTTACGATACTTAATAGAACTTTTTTCCCAGATGAGGTAAAACACAATGCCTGATATTGTTGATATTGCCGTAGGTGCGGGTTCGTTCCAAACCCTCGTAACAGCCGTGCAAGTAGCTAATTTAGTAGATGCGCTCAAAAGTCCGGGCCCTTTCACTGTCTTTGCACCCAATGACGATGCTTTTGCGAAATTGCCGCCGGGAACTATCACAACCCTAGTGCAGAACGTTCCCCAACTGACTAGGATTTTGATGTTTCATGTCGTCTCCGGTAAGTTTATGAAAGCTGATTTGGCAAAACTCGGTTTTGTTACTTCCTTGGAAGGTTCGCCGATTAAAATTGATTGTTCTGACGGTTTTGAGGTTAAAAATGCTACAGTTGTTGCTGCGGATATCGAAGCAGACAACGGCGTCATCCATGTGATCGATAATGTGATTTTAATGGGCTAGTTTCACCGTCCATTGATTTTCGATTTTCGATTTTTGATTGACTCTACAGATGAATTTGAGGGTTTGAACTTTGGTCTAAATTTTTTTGGTTTAATCCACGGAAGTCTGGATATTGCATCTATCTTTAGGTGTGATGTTAAGTCGCAGCGGGAGCGAGAGCTTGCATTGAGCAGTGTCTCTTTGCTCCCGATCGCACGCTTTTTTTTTATCGGTTGAAGGTAATTTCAATATCAAAAAGTTGTCTTTTCGGCGGATATATTTTAAGATGATTGTTTACAAAAATTTGAAAATCAATAATTATTATAATATAAGCAAACCAGCGTGGTGAGCACTATGCAAATCCTAGCCGCCAGCCTCAAAGCAAAAGTCCGCCAGCGTACCTTGGAACTGCAAGTTCTCAACGAACTTACGGAGAAAATACAACTCGCGGCTGGCGCTGATGAAATTTGGTCTGCGTGTCTGACACATCTCGATCGCCTCATTCCTGGCGCGGCGATCGCCATTTTGACGCCACCGGACGATCGAATATACCTGGAACACTTACAGCCGTTAAGTGCTAGCACCAAAGCCGAAATTGAAGGGCGCTTGCAAGCTGCTCGCGCTGAATGGCTCGCCGGCAATCGGGACTGGGCGCACAACATCGCTCTGCCACCAATTGCTGAGTTTCAGTCGGTATTGATGGCACCAGCCAACCTCGATGAAAGTGAAGAATTGTTGGGAGTATTTTTCATTGGTGCAGAGCAGGCAACTGCTTTTAATTTGGAACACCTTTGTTTGCTCCACACAGTCGCTCAAATTTGTACAAAAAAGTTAACTATCTTAGCAGCTAAAACGACCTGTGTCAAGGATAAAGTTAAAAATAATTGGGTTCTGGATTCGGTAATTCAAGAACTATTGGTGCGGGCTGTAATGGACGATGCCCCGGACAGAGTTTTTGCGAAAGATAGAAATTTTAGATACATTTTTGTCAATCAAAGTTTTGCTGAATATTTGGGGAAAAATGTTGAGGAAATTATCGGCAAAGATGATATTGAATTAGGGTTGTCAGCCGAATTAGTATTTGGCGATCGCAACGGCCAAATTAGGGGCATCCGCGAGGAAGATCGAGCTGTGCTGGCTGGGGAGAGGGTTCGCAATCCCTACCAGGCGATCGTCTTTGAAAGTGGCAAACAGCACGTCTTTGATACGCAAAAAGTGCCACTGTGCGATGCAGAGGGTAATATATTTGGGGTTTTAGGTTTTTCTAGAGAGATTGGTCAATTGCAGGCCACAGATGAAGCCAGGAATCAAAGCCAAGCCCAACTGCAAAAAATTACTGCTAGCGTACCCGGTACGGTATATCAAATTGACTTGCATCCAGACGGCTCGATGGCCTTCTCGTTTGTGAGCGCGGGCTGCCGAGAATTGTATGAAATAGAACCAGAGGCTGCTCAGCAGAATTTTAATGTAATTGTTGACATGATTCATTCCGAAGATCGAAATGATTTTCTCAACTCGGTGACGCTTTCTGCTGAAAACTTGCAGCCTTGGCGCTGGGAAGGAAGAATTGTCACTCCGTCGGGAAAACTTAAATGGGTGCAAGGAGCTTCCCAGCCCGAATTTCAAGCATCGGGGGAGATAGTTTACTACGGCTTGTTCACAGATATTAGCGCCCGGAAACAAGCTGAACGGAAGCTGCAACTTTATCAACAAATATTTTTGAAATCCAACGATGCGATCGCGATCTTAGACCCCCAAGGCTATTACTTAGAAACAAATCAAGCTCACACGGCTTTGCTGGGCTACAGTTCGTCTAAATTGTGGGGGAAAACGCCGGTAACTCACATGGGAGAACAGGCATTTGCCTCGGTAATGCAAACCTTGGCAGAAACTGGGAGTTACCGAGGCGAAATGACCTTTATTAAGGCTTTGCCAGAAGGAACAGTTGAGGTGGAGCTTTCGGCTTTTGCGGTTCTCAATGATGCTGGGGATGTAGTTTGTTACGTAAATGTCAAAAGAGACATCACCGAACGCAAGCGAGCTGAGGAAAAACTAAAACTTTACCGAGAAATATTTTTAAATTCCAACGATGCGATCGTCATTATCGATGCTGACGGGTTTTTCGTCGAACAAAATCTTGCTCACCAAACGCTTCTAGGATACACAGACGCGGAATTAGAAGCAGAAGCTTCGCCGCTGGTTGCGGGGGATCGCTTTTTGGCAATTGCCCAAAGTTTAGCAAAAACAGGAAGTTTTCGGGGCGAAATTATTAACTCCACTAAAAAAGGCCAGACGCTGGCGATCGACGTTGCGGCATACTCTGTGATTAACAACGCCGACGATGTAATTTGTCATGTCTGCGTCAAGCGCGACATTACCGAACGCAAAAAAGGAGAAGAAGAACGGCAAAAATTTGTGTCGCTGATTGAAAACAGCAGCGATTTTATCGGTATGGCTACCCTGAAAGGCCAAACGCTGTTTGTCAACGAAGCCGGACGAAAACTGGTCGGTGTAGAGAATCTTTCGCCAGTGCTTTATACGGAGATTTGGGATTATATTGGGCCCTATTTTCAACAGAAATTCAGTCAAGAGATTTTACCAACAATTATCAGTCATGGCCAGTGGCAAGGCGAAGGTCAAATGCAGCACTTGGGAACCGGACAACCCATTGATGTTGCGATGAATGCTTTTCTGGTCAAGCACCCTCAAACCACCGAACCGCTGTGCTTTGCTGCGGTAATTCGCGATGTCACCGAACGCAAGCAAGCTGAGAGAATGCTGCGGGAACAAGCAGAACAAGAACGGCTGGTTTCGGCGATCGCCCAGCGAGTCCGCCAGTCTCTCAACCTCACTCAAACTCTGAGCACTGCTGTACAAGAAGTGCGGCAGTTGCTGGCAACTGACCGCACGATAATTTATCATTTTGATTCCGAGGAAACAGCGATTGTGGTTGTGGAATCTGTAGGGGATGATTGGATGCCCCTGCTGGGCAGAAAAGTTCAAAGAACATCCTTTGGGGAAAATTTTGTATGGCTGTACAGTCCAGGAACAATTCAAGCAATGGCAGATATTTATACGGCCAATTTGAGCGAGGAACACCGAGATTTACTTGCTAGTTTGCAGGTAAGGGCTAATTTAGTTGTACCAATTTTTATAGGCGATGAAAGTCAGGGGTTGGCAGCAGAATATTCGCCAGAAACTCAAATGAACCCGCCGGGAAGGAGTTTGGAAACGAGTCAAAATCGGTTGTGGGGATTGCTGATTGCCCATCAGTGTAGCGCTCCGCGTGTTTGGACTGATTCTGAGATGGATTTGCTGGGAAGGTTGAGCGTGCAGTTGGCGATCGCCATTCAGCAATCTACTCTTTTTGAACAAGCGCAGCAGGCCCGAGAAGCAGCCCTAGAAGCGTCTCGAATGAAGTCGCTATTTTTAGCAAATATGAGTCACGAAATCCGTACTCCGATGAATGGAGTGATGGGGATGACAGATTTGCTGCTGAAAACGAATCTTACTCCCGAACAACTTGACTTTGTACAGACGCTGAAACTCAGCGGCCAAAATTTACTCTCCATCATTAACGATATTCTGGATCTCTCCAAACTGGAAGCAGGAGAAATGCGCTTAGAAACAATCGAATTTAACCTCAGTATCTGTGTGAATGAAGTGCTGGATTTGTTGGCAACTCCCGCACAAGAAAAAGGTATAGAAGTGGTGGCACTGATTGACAACGACGTGCCGCTGCAAATTAAAGGTGATGCAGCGCGGTTGCGGCAAATACTCACTAATTTGATCAACAATGCTATTAAGTTTACAGAAGCAGGAGAAGTGGTAATGGAGGTTGCTAATGCTAGTAATCCTGAGTTATTGGCAGCCACCGATAATCAGAAAATTTTAGAGAATATCGAACAGTTAAAAATAGAAAACAATGACTCGATGCTCCTGCTGTTTAAAGTGACAGATACAGGAATTGGGATTGCTCCCGAAGACAAAAAAAAGCTGTTTCAATCTTTTACTCAAGTTGATGCCTCTACGACAAGAAAATACGGTGGCACAGGTTTGGGGCTGGCTATTTCTAAGCAGTTGGTGGAGTTAATGGGTGGGCAAATCGGTGTGGAAAGTACCCCTGGCAAAGGCTCGACTTTTTGGTTTACTGTGCCGACAGTTACGGAAAATTTAACTGCTGTCGGGACAGCGTGCGAAGTGAATTTTGAAACGGTGCTGGCGGGGCGAAAAATGTTAGTTGCCAGCGACAAGCCGACTGTGCGGAAAGTGCTAGTGAGAATGGCTGTTTTGTGGGGAATGGAAGTTGAGGAGGTGGAAAACGGTTGGATGACGATCGCATCTCTGTACAAAGCTGTTAGCCTTAATTCCCCTTACGATATCGTTTTGGTTGATATTCAGTTGCCGGAAATGGTGGCCGGAAGTCTCGAACGCTTGAGGATTTCTGAGCCGGCAATGCAGCAGACGCATTGGGTGGTGCTGACTTCAATGACTCAGCTTGCAGAGGCGAAACGCTTGGTAGATAGCGGCTTTAGCGGGTATTTAACTAAACCTGTTAAGGCTCACCGACTATTTGATTGCTTGGCGAATGCGATCGCCCCGATGACGCTGATTGATGAGCCGCAGGCAAATTCAACGTCCAATCGAGCCTCAGCTATTGACAACCGGGAGTTAGCAAGTTTAAAGATTTTGTTAGTTGAAGATACTCCCATCAATCAAAAAGTTGGTCTCAATCAACTCAGAGTTTTGGGATGCACTGCGGATGTCGCCAATAACGGCGCAGAGGCGCTATCTATGGTTGCTCAGAAAAAGTATGACATTGTGTTGATGGACTGTCAGATGCCGGTTTTGGACGGTTATGAAGCAACGCTGGAATTGCGCCGCCGGGAAGCGGCAGATGCTGCTGGCAAGATGGAGCCACATCAAAAGACGGTGGTGATTGCGATGACGGCGAATGCTTTGAAGGGCGATCGGGAAAAGTGTCTGGCGGCGGGCATGGACGATTATATTAGCAAACCTATTGCGATCGAAAAGTTAAAATCGGTACTAGCAAATTGGTCGGCCAAGCTAAAAATTGGAACTCCCAAGTTTAATGGTGAGGAACTTCAAAATTCTGATCCCGATATCGAATCGGTAGTCGATATGGCACGTTTGCACGAAATTTCGGGCGCTGATTTAGAGTTTGAGCGGGAAATACTGCAAGCTTTTGTGGTGGATACTGCTAGTTATTTAGAAGCTGCTAAGGAGGCGATCGCCTTGGGAGATATGGAGACACTCGCCCGCCACGCTCATCAAATTAAAGGTGTCAGCGCTACGGCGGCGGTGCGGTTAATGCCCGATCTGGCAGATCGGCTTCAAAGTTTGGCCGAATCCAATGATTTGGAGGGGGCTACAAAAATCATTGCTGAATTAGAAATAATTCTGGCGAGGGTTCAAAAGTTGGTGGCTACCGAGTAATCAATCAATTTTCTTAAGGGCT
Source organism: Microcoleus sp. SVA1B4 (assembly GCF_036700545.1). Lineage (NCBI taxonomy): Bacteria > Bacillati > Cyanobacteriota > Cyanophyceae > Oscillatoriales > Microcoleaceae > Microcoleus > Microcoleus sp. SVA1B4. Next base: position 55,397 of record NZ_JAUBPB010000012.1, on the reverse strand, counting down.
AAAGAAATCCTCGGCGGTTGGAAACCGCGTCTACACAAACGATGTCCGCCTCTGCGGACTAAGAAATATGGAATTTTAGAGAAATGTGCGATGGCTTACGCCCCGCTACGCTACGACTCTTCAACCCGCGGAGGCGGGTTTTGTTTGTGTAGACGCGGTTTCAACCGCCGGGTTTCAAACGCCGGGGTTGGTGATATCTGATCCGGTGACATCGGAATCCTTCATCTCTTCCTCTGCATCAAGAGCGGTTTAATCCTTCCGATACAACCCGAATTGATATCAGTCCTCAAATCGCGTGTAAAGATTTTTAATCTTTTATCAAGATATTTATCTCAATGTGAAGGAATTGGGAACTCTTATAACATCTTGTGTGTTGTAACTTGTGACACTACTTTATTAAGTTATTGTGGTCAAATATAAAATAATCATTAAGCCGATGGTTATGAGGGTGCTTTTCGTCTATCGGCTTGAGACACCAAGACCAGCTTTTCGCTATGCCCGCCCATTAAGTGCGTATTTACGCTCAACGAGGTTTTATGACTCCAGTCATGTTACGCCAACTCTGGTCATTAATTGAGACCACCCAAGCTACTCTGTTAGTCAATTTAGACGATGCCACCCTGGTACAGTGGCTGCTGAAGCAGTTAAAGACAAACTCTGCGCTCAATGGCAAAGAAGCAGATTTGTTGGACGAATACATCCAGTCTCGGCTTTCCCTAATCCGCGATTTAGCTGAGCAGCGGCTGGCACCAGAGCTACTGTGAGCGGATTCAATCAAAATCGGATAAATATTCCAGGGAAGGGCGACGATCGCTCGCGCTGGGCAGAAATAGCAGAAAAGAAACCGGGTTTCAGGGATAAATCTGAGGTTTGACGACCATACCTCCAGCCAGAAACCGGGTTTCTAACTTTGGGCTCCCAGCTTGCTCAAAAAAAACAGGCGGGTAGTCAGGGCAGTTGCCGCACTGCAGCAATGGATGCAGAACGGCTAATTTGAAACCGGAAGCTGTGTAGATAGCCGATCGCCACAGTTCTGACAGCTACAAGGTAGGATTGTCAGGAAAGCGTTCTATTAAAATCTATGCGTAAATGGGGATTTCTGCTACTAGCAAGTGTGTTGTTTGTGGCACCGTTGGCATCTTGTAGGGATCGATCGGCACAAACCGGACAAACAACAGCAACAACTGCAGCAGGCGGCAACTCGCAACAAGGTTCCAGCCGGATAGATACAATTGTCAGCCGGGGCAAACTGATTTGTGGCATCAGCGGCGAACTGCCGGGTTTTAGCTTTGTAGACGAAACAGGCAAATATTCGGGACTGGATGTGGATGTGTGCAGGGCTGTGGCGGCAGCAATATTTGACGATCCCGAAAAAGTCGAGTACCGAAAACTCAACGCTAAAGATAGATTTACAGTTTTGCAGGCAGGAGAAATCGACATTCTCAGCCGAAATACCACCTACACCGCGAGTCGCGACAGCACTACCGGACTGGAATTTGCCCCGGTAATCTTTTATGACTCTCAAAGCATCATGGTCAAAAAAGACAGCGGCATCAAAAGTTTAAAAGATTTTGCGGGCAAATCTATCTGCGTGCAGACAGGTACGAGCACCGAACAAAATTTGTCCGACCAAATGCGAAAATTAGGAATTAAATACACTCCTGTGGTGTTTGAAGATGTGAATGCTACCTTTGCTACCTATCAAGAAGGTCGCTGTCAAGGTGTTACTGCCGATCGATCGCAGCTAGTCTCGAAGCGGACAACTCTGCCGAATTCCGAGAATAATGTTGTTTTGCCGATCGTGATGTCAAAAGAACCATTAGCCCCAGCGGTGAAAAGCGGCGATCCTAAATGGGCTGATGCGGTGAGATGGATCGTTTTCGCGGCGATTGAAGCTGAAGATTTGGGAATTAATTCAGGAAATGTAGACCAAATTGTGGCAAGCACTACAGACCCAAACGTCAAACGTTTGCTAGGAACAGAAGGAGATTTAGGTAAAGGTTTCGGACTCCCGAACGACTACGCCGTCCGCGTTGTGAAGAAAGTGGGGAATTACGGGGAAATGTACGATCGCAACCTCGGCCCCAAAAGTACACTCAAGTTAGAACGGGGTCAAAACAGACTCTGGAAAGATGGCGGTTTGCTTTACTCGCCGCCATTCCGCTAGTAAAGCTATGTAGGGTGCGTGACGGTAAAAATCCCCATCGCCAATCAAGTAACTATCAAGTCACGCACCAAAGCTATGTAGAGTGCGTGACTTGAAAAATCCCGATCGCCAATCGAGTAACTATCAAGTCATATCAAATCCGGTAGCATCGTCCTGTATTCATCTCTGTATTCTCTCCCTCTGCGTTCTGGAGCGCCCTCTGTGGTTAAATCATTCCGATGCAACCGGAAACGATATCACGCACCAAAGCTCAATCTCGCCTGGATTTGCCAGCAGATTTATCAAATATAATTTAAGTTATGAACCCAGAACCTCCACCGGGCAAAGCCCAGAGATTTCCCAATTTTAAAGATATATCAAAACTGCTGCGGGACGATCGCTTCTGGAAAATTGCCGTACAGGCGATCGCCCTAATTTTAGTAATAGTTGTGATCGCGATTCTCGCGGACAATCTGGGCGCCAATTACTCGCAACTGGGGATTGCATTTGGATTTGACTTTCTCAATTCCCAAGCATCCTTTGACATCGGCGAAAGCGTGATTCCCTACAGTCCCGAAAACACTTACAGACAAGCTTATTTTGTCGGTTTAATCAACTCGCTGCGGGTGATGGGTCTCGGCATTATTTTCGCAACAGTTGCGGGTTTGACTGTAGGAATTGCGCGCCTTTCCGACAATTGGCTGCTGCGGAGTTTGGCTGGTTTGTACGTAGAAATTTTGCGAAATACGCCGTTATTGCTGCAATTATTTTTCTGGTATTTTGCCGTTTTCATTTCCCTGCCAAAACTGGAAGACAATCAGCAGATGAGGGGGCCGATTTACTTGACAAATCGCGGCATTGCTGTACCAACAGCGGTGGCTTTGCCGGGTTTTGAGATTTGGTTGATTTTGCTAACTGTCGGAGTTTTGGCGGCCGTGGCGCTGTGGATGTGGCGGGCGCGGGTGATGTTGGAAGAAGCTAAGCCGGGAAGACAGTTGTTTTGGGCTCTAGGTGCGATCGGGCTGAGTGCAATCTTAGCTTTGATTATTACCAAAAATCTGCCTTTTCGTCTAGATGTTCCGCGCTTGACACCAGCATTGCAACTCGAAGGAGGATTAAAATTCACTCCAGAATTTGCAGCCTTGGTGACAGGGCTCAGCTTGTATACTGGCAGTTACATTGCAGAAATTGTCCGGGCCGGAATTCAGTCAGTATCGAGAGGCCAGTGGGAAGCGGGAAAGTCTTTGGGGCTGAAGTCGGGAACAATGATGCGGATGGTAATTTTGCCACAAGCTTTGCGGGTGATTGTGCCGCCTTTAACCAGTCAGTATCTGAATTTAGCTAAGAATTCGAGTTTAGCGGTTGCGGTTGCTTATCCCGACGTTTATTTTGTGGTGGGCTCTCCGACGTTGAATCAGACCGGTCGGGCGATCGAAGCAATGTTAATTATCATGGTAACATATCTAACAATTAGTTTGATAGTTTCTCTGTTCATGAATTGGTACAATAAAACTGTACAAATCAAGGAAAGGTAAATAGTTGAAATTTAATCTATTTTAATTGGAATCAAAGGAGAGCGCGTTAAATGGCGTACAGTGATTTTAGTTTAGAGGGCGCAGTCCAAACATTTGAATTAAAGTATTCGGAAGTCGCCGATTTGTTTGGCAAAGAACCCAACTTAGAATGCAGCCAACTACTAGCAGAAACTCTCAAGCGCAGTGTACCGTTAGGTCTGGCAAGTAACACCCAGAAATCCCGCGCTGAAATGATTACAGCACCAATTTTAATTGAACTTAGAGAACAATTTCAAAATCGAATTAGCTTATTTTCCGGTATTGACTTTAATGTTGACTCCGAAAGAGGCTTAGACGGTAGTTGCGATTTTCTGATTGGCAATTCATCAGGACTTTTGTTAGTTGTTGCACCAGTCATTATAATTGTAGAAGCCAAACCGGAAAATCTCAATAGTGAATTGGGACAGTGCGTAGCGGCAATGTTGGCAGCCAGAATATTTAATGAACGTGAAGGAAACGAACTTCCTGCGATTTATGGCGCTGTCACTAGCGGAACTATCTGGAAATTTCTCAGATTAAAAACCCAAGTAATTGAAATAGATTTGACCGAGTATTACCTCACAGAGGTTAATAAAATTTAAGGTATTTTAGCCAGTGCAATTAATAATTAATAATTAATAACCAACAAATAAAATGGAAACAATACCTGTATTACCGCCCCCAGCCACCGAATCGCCTACCCCTGGGAATTGGGCGCGCAAAAATTTATTTAGTACCTGGTACAACAGCATTCTGACAGTAGTTTGCCTAATTATCGCCTTCCAAACTATTAAAGGAATTATCGTTTGGGCAACTACCAAAGCTCAATGGCGCGTGTTAGAAGCAAACTTGCCGCTATTTTTAGCAGGAAGATTTCCCCGCGAATCCTACTGGCGGCTGTGGATAGTAACCGCCATAATTGCCTTGTTGGGAGGATTAACTTGGGGAAACATTCAGCGGCAAGAACGTCTTTGGAATCCGCCTTTACTAATTATACTTGGTGCTGCGGTTGTGGGTGCGGTCATTTCGCCGATCGACCTAACCTCTCGCCTCTACCTCTTAGGAATTATTATCGCAGCCGCCGCCAGCTATGCCATCGGAAGGCAAATTAACCGCAACCCCCCCTCGCCCCCCCTTGCTAAGGGGGGGTTGGGGGGGGTTAGCTGGATGCCTGCAATCTGGGTTCTTTCCTTCCCAATAGTTTTGTGGCTAATTAAAGGCGGCTTGGGTTTGACAGAAGTGTCAACAAATGATTGGGGCGGTTTAGTATTGACCCTGTTTTTAGCAGTTATTAGTATTGTGCTTTCCTTTCCTTTGGGAGTATTGCTAGCACTCGGCCGACAAAGTTCTTTGCCAGTTGTGAGACTGTTATCAACATTATACATTGAAATTATTCGCGGTTTACCCTTAATTGGCATTTTGTTTTTAGGTCAAGTGATGCTGCAACTCTTCTTGCCACCCGAATATCCGAAATTGGATAGAGTAATTAGAGCGATTGCTGGATTAACGTTATTTAGTGCGGCATACTTGGCGGAAAACGTGCGCGGTGGCTTGCAGGCCGTACCCAGAGGACAAATAGAAGCAGCTAGGTCGATCGGACTCAATACACCCCTGCTTACAATTCTCATTGTACTGCCTCAAGCACTGCGAATAGTCATTCCGGCGATCGGCGGTCAATTCATCGGATTATTCATGGATACATCCCTGCTGTCTCTATTCGGAATGTTAGAATTAATCGGAATATCCCGCGCCGTTTTAGCAAATCCATCCTATATCGGTAGATACGCCGAAGTTTACATATTCGTCGGCATCATTTATTGGATATTTTGCTACTCAATGTCCCTAGCCAGCCGCAAAATAGAACGAACTTTAGAAAAAAGTCATTAGTCCGCAGTCTGTAGGGGCGGGTTCACCAACAAAATATAACTCCCAACCAAAATATATATAAACCCGCCCCCTCCCAACCCAAATATATATAAACCCCCCTCCGCTGAAGTAGTCAACAGTCATCAGGCAATAATTATCCGTCATTATTTAAAGGACAAAACTATGCAAACTAAACCCACAATCCCCGAACAAGTAATCGTAGCCGAAAACGTCCACAAATGGTACGGACAATTTCACGTACTGCGCGGCGTCAGCATGACCGTAAACCGGGGCGAAGTCGTGGTCGTGATGGGGCCATCTGGTTCGGGAAAATCGACGTTTATTCGCACATTCAACGCATTAGAAGAATACCAACAAGGTAAAATTACGATCGACGGAATCGAACTTTCCCACGACTTACGCAACATTGAGACAATTCGCAGCGAAGTAGGAATGGTGTTTCAGCAATTCAACCTATTTCCCCACTTATCAGTCTTGCAAAACGTCATGCTAGCGCCGGTGTGGGTGCGTCGGTGGCCGAAGAAAAAAGCCGAAGAAGTGGCGATGCAACTGTTAGAAAGAGTGGGAATTTTGGAACAAGCAAAAAAATATCCCGGACAGTTGTCTGGGGGACAACAGCAGCGGGTAGCTATTGCACGTTCTCTAGCCATGCAGCCTAAAATTATGCTGTTTGATGAACCGACATCAGCATTAGACCCGGAGATGGTGCGCGAAGTTTTAGATGTAATGCGAAATTTGGCTCAAACAGGAATTACAATGGTGGTGGTGACTCACGAAGTTGGGTTTGCGCGCGAAGTTGCCGATCGCATTGTATTGATGGATGGCGGCGTTTTAGTTGAAGAAGCGAAGCCGGAAGAGTTTTTTCAGAATCCGAAGGAAGAACGCACGCGCAAGTTTTTATCTCAGATATTGTAACTGATTTTCAAGTTTAGTCGGTGGGTTTGGCGACGGTAGCAGCCGTCAAAATAGACATAATCAAGGTAAAATAAAAGAGTGTACAATCAGTCTCTATTTTGCTGAGATAGCTTGCAATGCCATCCACAAAAACTCTGCCGTTAGTTAAAGACTCGGAACGCCTAGAAAGTCGCCTCAAAGAAATCCCGGCGGTTCCTGGTGTATATTTAATGCGAGACGAGAGCGATCGCATCCTTTACATCGGCAAATCCAAAAAACTCCGAAACCGCGTCCGTTCCTACTTTCGGGAAAGCCAAAATCTCAGTCCCCGCATCGCGATGATGGTGCAGCAAGTGCGCGAAATTGAATTCATCGCCACCGACACAGAAGCGGAAGCTTTAGCGTTAGAAGCAAACCTCGTAAAACAGCACCAACCTTACTTTAACGTCCTCCTCAAAGATGATAAAAAATATCCTTATTTGTGCATAACTTGGTCGGAAGAATACCCGCGCATTTTTATCACCCGCAAACGCCGCGCAGGTAGTGCAAAAGACCGCTACTATGGCCCCTACGTTGATACAGGGGCCCTGCGGAGTACGCTGCATTTAATTAAGCGGATTTTCCCGCTGCGGCAGCGCCCTCAACCGCTATTTAAAGACCGTCCTTGTTTGAACTATGACATCGGGCGCTGCGTTGGCGTTTGTCAAGGGTTAACTTCGCCGGAGGAATATCATAAAATCATTCAAAAAGTAGCGATGATTTTCCAGGGAAGGACTCAGGAATTGCTGGATATTTTAGAACCCCAAATGGAAGAGGCAGCCGAAGATTTAAACTTTGAAACGGCGGCGCGTATTCGCGACCAAATTAAGGGTTTGCAGTCTTTGAGTGCGGGTCAAAAAGTGTCTTTGCCCGATGATACGGTTTCCAGAGATGCGATCGCACTTGCGGCAGACACCCAGCACGCTTGCGTCCAATTGTTCCAAATTCGCGCCGGTCAATTGGTCGGAAGATTGGGATTTATGGCGGAAATACCCAGGGCGGGCACGGGGGCACCGCCCCTACAATCGGGGGGGGAAGAGTTATCTGAACTTTCTCTTGCCTCCCCCCCTTGGCAAGGGGGGGAACGAGGGGGGGTAGAGGCCGGAGCGATTTTGCAGCGGGTGTTGGAAGAACATTATCAAAATGTCGAATCTGTAGAAATTCCCAGCGAAATTTCAGTGCAGTACGAATTGCCAGAAGCGGAAATATTAGCAGATTGGTTGAGCAATCGTAAGGGGCGAAAAGTTACCATTTTGACGCCGCAACGGCAAACTAAGGCTGAGTTGATTGAGATGGTTGAACGCAACGCTGAGTATGAATTAGCGAGAATGCAAAGATTGAGCGATCGCAATTCTCAAGCAATGCAAGATTTAGCAGAAATCCTCGATTTGCCAGAAGTTCCTCGCCGCATTGAAGGTTACGATATTTCTCACATTCAAGGTTCTGACGCCGTAGCTTCCCGCGTCGTATTTATTGACGGTTTGCCGGCTAATCAACACTACCGCCATTACAAAATTAAAAATCCTGAAATTAAATCGGGTCATTCTGATGATTTTGCTAGTTTAGCAGAAGTTATCGGTCGCCGATTCCGAGGATTGAAGGAAGAAGAAAGTTCGGCAACGGATTTTATAACGGATTTAACGGATAGAACGAATAAGGAAGAAGAATTTAGCGATTTAGGAAAATCGAAAAAAATCAGCAATTTATCCTCCGTTTCTCGTACTATCTCGGACAAACCCGACTTAATTATGATAGATGGCGGCAAAGGTCAACTTTCAGCAGTTGTGGCTGTTTTGCGGGAGATGAATTTGCTAGAAGAGTTGCGCGTTGTCAGTTTGGCAAAGCAGCGAGAGGAGATATTTTTACCGGGGGAATCTTTGCCGCTGCCAACTAATTCTGAGCAGCCTGGGGTACAATTATTGCGCCGGGTGCGGGATGAGGCGCACAGGTTTGCTGTGAGTTTTCACCGGGATCGCAGAAGCGAGAGAATGAAGCGATCGCGCCTTGATGAAATTCCCGGATTGGGACACCACCGACAAAAACAATTGTTGGCACATTTTCGGTCGATCGACTACCTTCGTTTAGCGACTCCCGAACAGTTGGCAGAAGTTTCTGGGATTGGCCCGCGTCTGGCGCAGCAAATTTACGATTATTTCCACCCGTAAAGTCTTACGCAGCATGGGAGACGGGGATTTTTGGGGCGAGGGGGCGATCGGGCCCCAAGTCCCGATTCAGCCACTGTGAGGGAGGTATTCAAAAATTTTGCACAGGCCTATTGCAATTCCCAGAGACTTGTGGTATGTTTAGGTTCTGTGTGCGGGCATAGTTTAGTGGTAAAACTTTAGCCTTCCAAGCTAACTATGCGGGTTCGATTCCCGCTGCCCGCTTGCGTCTATAAGAACCTAGAACCCTTGAGAAATCAAGGGTTTTGGCGTTTCTAGGGCTTAGCCTCTATGGTTGTACAAGGCGTTTTGGAGACAATTTGGAGACAATTTGGAGACAAAGACGGGCTGTTTGGAGACAAATTGGAGACAATTTTGGAGACAATTAAGTCCATAGCTCTGCCAATATGTCCAACACTGCCTCCATATCAGCCGGTTCCGCCCTCGACTTTTTACGTCGCCCTTTCACCTGATTGAGCAAGTCAGCCGGCTCTGGAAATTCTGCGACGGTCGGAGCTGAGTTTTTATTTGCTTCCCGATCGCGCCGTGCTTCCTTGAGCTCTTGCTCCAACATCTGCACCTTCAGTCCCAAATCGCCGTTGCGCTCGTGTAACTGATTCAGTTCTGCATCCCACTCTGTAAGCTGCTTATTGGCCGCTTTCAATTCCTGCCTGAGTGATTCATCGTTGCCATCACTCAGGCTCTCAATTTTCCCAGCCGTTCCTCAATCCCTGCTAATTTGGCCGCTAGCAGTGTGTCTAGCTTACTGTCTAGTAAGTTGTCTAGCACTGGTTCAATGTCCGAAATTTCGGACACTTGTGTTTGAGGTTGGATTTTTGGCGCTGATATTGCCTGGTTGGCCGCTATTTCCAGAGTGCGGACTACCCAAGCGTTGACGCTCAAACCCTCTGCTGCTGCGACATCTTTAATGGTTTCGAGTAAGTCACGGCGACCGTCTAGTCTCAAGTTAAGCTGGCATCTGTCTGTCATGTCTAGTATTTGTCTAGTGGTTGTCTAGTTAGATGCTAGCACTGTGTCTAGTATTTGTCTAGTGGTTGTCTAGTT
>NZ_JAUBPB010000012.1:0-45551 GCF_036700545.1 Microcoleus sp. SVA1B4 | reverse complement strand
GTCTAGTGGTTGTCTAGTTAGATGCTAGCACTGTGTCTAGTATTTGTCTAGTGGTTGTCTAGTTAGATGCTAGCACTGTGTCTAGCACCTGTCTAGCATCTAATTAGACAACTACCCTGCTATCACTCAAGCCTTCAATTTTTCCAGACGTTCCTCAATGATGGTTATCCGTTCAATTAGTGGGGCAATACGCTCCGATATAAGTAGGTCTACGCTTTCGGCGGCTACTGTAGACACGAGGCTAGTGTCACTCTCTGTAGACGCTGCTGTAAACGTGCCTGATACTTCCTTAAGGATGCGTTGTGCAGCTTGACTTACCGACTCACCATCTAGCCTCTGAGCTTCTATCCAGTTCAGGAAGTGACCGGAAGCCCTGAACGATACGACTTGACTTTGACTCATTGTAGACACCTGTATACAGTATTTGTCTACAATAATTGATAACTGTCTACACTGTCAACATATTGTAGACAAAACTTGTAGACACAAAAATCCCCCAATTAAGGGGGATGAGATTGAGCCGTTAGTTGTCAGGCAGAGCCTCTAAATTTTCCGCAGGTTACAGAAGAGCATTGAGATTACCCGTCCGCCCTTCTTGCCTTCGCGCTCTTGCCAGTCAACTTTGCAACTGATACTGGTGTGAATCTCAAGGATGCGACCGTGCCAGTTGTAGCTAGAATCTTCGGGGTTGTTGCCAGCTACTTTGTCTCCGACTCTGAATGCTTTGAGCGGGTCGGAGCAGGGGATGCCTGTGAGTAACTCTGTCAGTTTTTGCTTGTCGGAGTCGGAGAGTTTTGCAATTCCATTGCACAAGTCCAAAAGAGTTGGGTTTAGTGCCTCAGCATCCTCAGCAGCCCTCTGTGCAAGGATTGTTGCCTCAGCGCCATCCTCAGCAGAAAAATTTTGCTGAGGCAGTGCTGAGGATGATTCCCTTGTTCCATAAGGTGCTGAGGATGCTGAGGATGATTTCTCACTTTGTTCAGACTTTTGTTTTTTGATGCCGAGGTAATAAGCTTCTCCCATCGTTCGCTCCGGTTCGACGCCTCGTTCTGTGTGCCGATGTTTCTCCAATTTGGGGAAAATCTCACAAAGTCGAGCGTACAACTGGTTTATAGCCTTCACGGGCTTATCCCACTGGTTAGGTAGCTCGTTCCAGATTAATTTTTCCTTGCCCTTCTCGTTCCACTCAAGCTCAAGTATCCCCGCCTCTTGATACCACTCTTGTAGCTCGCTCCATAAATCTTTGGCGTAAACCCGCTCGCCCTTGCCAGCTTCATAACCCAAGTCCCTCACAAACTGCCAAAGGTGCCGGCTCTCTTCCTGAGCTTCCCGCATCGCCTCACGGGTCGCTTTATAGTCAATGCCCTCGATTAACAGCAGTGGCAACCGCTCCAGCATCTTGTTAAGCATCGCCGGCGCAATCCGCTCAAGGATAAAGTTTTCATCATCTTTGAAGCGCGGGTCAGCCTCTAACTCACCCTGAGACGGGTCAGCGTTGCGCTTGTAGGTTTTCTTGAAACTCAAGATGCCATAGCGGTCATCAATTGCAGCCGTCCCCCCGGTGATAGAGGGTAGTTTGTTGCAGTTGGCAAAAAAGGTAGCAACAGGCTTGTATTCGTAACTGTCCTTACCTTTGGGTTCAATATCAATCGGGTCGCCAGTAATGAACTGCTTAAGGCTCTGGATGTTGTCTAGGTTTACTTTTGAAGTGTTCTCAGAGGCCCAGTTGCAGACACCCCCTAGAACACCTGACAAATTGAACTTGCGGCCATTATCGTAGGACTTGAAATCCGACAGCGACTTGTTAGTCATTCCCCGCCCGAATACAGCGGCCAACACAGCTCGCAGCGTATCCTTGCCGTTAGACCCCTCGCCGTAGCACAGCAAACCTTTTACGCCCCGCCCCGTCAACTTCGATCGCACAAGTTTCAAGTTCAACGCAGCCGCCGCAGTTCTCAGGAATATCTCGCGCTGCGAGGGCTCAAGACATTCCAGAAGGCGATCGCAATCCGTCGCGTCAATGTCGGGGTCATACGTGCAGCCGACATAGGTATAGATATTTTTGGGGTCATGCGGCACAAGCGAGTAGGAGCCATCAGGATTGATTTTCAGCACCCCTTTAGTAGTGTTCAACCCATCAGGATTGATGGTGTTGGGGTCTACTGCCACAGCCGAAAGGATGTAAGTGTAGACCTCTTTGAAACTGGCAGAGTTGGCACGGTTGCAGCGATATTTCCCCCCCACAAATTCAGAGTAGGTGCTCAACCACTCAAGGATGCGTCGCTTCTCGGTCACTTCCGGTCGCAGCTCGTAATGAGTCCCGGTGAACTCAAAAAGCTGTCCTGCTATGGATACCCAAGGCGCGCCAGAATACAGCGCATCAACAGCTTTCTGGATATAGTTTTGCTCTGGAGTCGGTGCAATGTCTGGGATGTAGTTGTCCTTACTACTGTCATACTTCTGGCATACTACTTCTTCTCGCGTGCGCGGGTGAGAAGTAAGAGAATTTAGTATGTCCTGAGCGCTGAGCTTTTCGCTGTCAATCCAATCTTTGACATCTAATCCCTGACTCTTTTGAGGATTATTCCAGGCCCAGGATTCTGGGTAACAGTACAGCCACTGAGCCTCTGGGAAGTGTTGGGAAATTTTGGCCGCATCCTCAATCCCTGGTACGTCGCGGTCAGGACAAATAACAACTTTTGCGCCCTGTAAATCGCTTGTGTCAGTGATTCGCCATTTTCCAGCGCCGCCGATGCTGGTGGTAGCGGCCAAACCTAAAGCCCAAAGAGCATCGGCACACGACTCGCCGTCAACGATGAAAATGTAGTCGCCGTTTGCGATCGCCTTTTGGACATCGGCATAGCGATAAATGGGGATGCTCGCACGTTGAACGTTCCCCAGTCCCGTTACCCAGTCGTTTTTATCTTTATCCCAGTGCTGCTGCTTGATATCCTTCTTGCGTCCGTCGCCGAAATCAATCCGCCGTACCCTGGCAAGCGGGGAACCGTCGCGAGCAGGATATTCCCAGTAGCGAGTACCTGCGGGACGGATGGCTTTCTTTTCTTGGATGGGAGCGTAGTAAAAATGGCCATCTTGATCGGATTTCGCAGTCGCTTCCCAACCAGTAGCGGGCGGTTGGTCGCGGTTGCAGACAGAGAGGTCGCCGATCGAGTAGCACCAGTCTGGTTTGCCACAGTGCGGGCAAGGATTGTCTTTGGTTACACGAACAAGATTTCCACGGGTGCTTGAAGTTTGCCCGTCATTCGAGTTAATATTATGGGACATGATGATTTGTCTCGTCTTTCTAAGGGATGAGTGAATTACCTAAAACCGTTGCGCTCAGGTCTCAATTGAAAGCAGCGGTTTTTTGGTGTTTATAGTTTTTGAAAATTTAGAGCATAGGAGAGACCGCCCCGCGAGTTAGATTGCGGGTGCGATTAAGCTGTCATTGCGAGCACAGCCACCTATCTCAGCGTCGGGAAGCGGCACAAATCCTTTAGGCGGGCCCGTGCAGGAAGGCTCTACTCGATCGAGCCTCAAACACTCGACAAACTCTTGAAACGCAACCCGGTTGTTGAGGGAGCGTAAAAAAGTATCGGGGTTTTCGTCCCAATATTCTTTAATAGAGCAGAATCTTGGGCGGCGTAAATGGCTAAGCTCTGGGAGAAGTTTGACTCGACTTTCAACAAACCGATAAGTCTTGTCTAGGCATCGCGTGTCGTTGAATTGTTCCAGAAAGATTTTATTAGAAGCCTGCATGATCAACTTCCAAAAAGCTGGCCGCTTTGTCGAAAGTTCCCTTTGACGTTCCCAAAGAGTTGCCAGCGACTCGTCATTGGAGCCGCCAAACAAAAATCGTACTACCCGTCTGTCCTGCTTCAAGTCTTCTACTAGCAAAATCATCATTTCATTCTACCTGTCACTTTGAAATGGTGTGTTTGAGTCACTCGATCTAGAGCGGCGGTGGAATATCCTCTATGAAGAGTTGTCGCTTACACCACACCGCACATAGTAGCTTTTTGGCTAATAGCCGCTTGACCTGAAAGCGGGAAACAAAATATTTCTCTGTGTACTTTTTCATGGGGATACATTTTGGCGGGTCTACGGCTGTGGCCGCACTTTTGTAAAATATCCCGGCTTGGGGCTTTCCTGTAGGCATAATTTCTCTGTTATTTGGTTAGCTGGTCTCTACCACGTCGATGTATAACATCGACGAGTGATTTTCTGGCGGGAAACGCAGACTAGGAGAGGGTTCTGGGAAACGTCCGAAATTTCGGACATTTGCCCTTTGCACCCCCTTTTTTGCCTGACCGCTACCGATCGCCCTGACCTCCCAAAACCGCATCCCACGGTCTAGGTTGTGGTTCCCCCGGTATTGGCGGGACTGTCGCCCCCAGTTGAGGCAATTGCAAGTCATTGAGGTAGTAAGCGTACTGACTCTCATCCCCCCGCTGCGGGTAAAACTTGCCGTTAGTTTTCCAGAAGAAATCCTTGCCTCGCAAAACTGCCAATACTAGCTCTATTTCTGACTTAGTGCCAGTCAATCTTAACGCTGCTGTAGTTGGGATGTTTGGTAGTCTAGTCATTCTTGTCCCCCTCAAACTGATTGAGTAAATCTTGCAATTTTGCCTTGCCTTCGGAAAATTTACGCCCTCCCATTTTGAGGACATTCTCAACAATCCAAGTGGGTGACTTACCCGCTTCCCTTGACTTACAAACTTCCAAGTATATAGGGTAATCGGGATGCTTGGAAGGGGAAGCAGTATCCTGTAAGTCACTGCTATATATAGCTTCCAGCGCTTGCCGTGAGGCTTCCACATCAACGCCAGGGCTTGTCAGAATAAGTTCGGCTTCCTGCTGTCTTTGTTGCTGTGAAACGTAGACGCTGGTGCTGATTTCATCCTCTACATCTGCCTTGATTGCCCTCAGTTTCAATTCCTCAATCTCTCCCTCGTCTGCTAATTGACGGGCGATGTTACCCGCCGACACTGCACAGGCAATTGCAGCACACAAACTGATACCTTGCAGCGCTTTGTGAGTGTCTAGCTTTTTGTCTAGTGCTGCTAGGGGAACCAACCACAGCACGACAGAGGAAGCACTCAATACAAACAGTTTTAGCTGCATAGAAACACCCCTAAACCAATTAGCGACATCGCTAAACCGCCGATTAACAAGGCTTGTAAGTCGGTGACTGAAATCTTCATCAACTTGCTCAGTGAGTAGTCAAGCAACCAGCTCAAACCCCAAGCAATCGCAATAGCTGCTAACAAGAATGAGACGGCTTTCATTGCCATCGGATGCAAACTCGCTATCCACCCTAAAAGGGAGAAAGCGACGCATCCGGCAATAAAGTAGTTTGCCAGATACATCGCTTTCATTTAGTTAGTCCCTCCCGTCAACTTGGCTTTAATTTCATCAATGCGAGCACGGGCATCATTTTCAGCTTTATCAATCCCTAAGCCCAGTCGCGCGTAACCAGGACGCAAGCTGTGCAAGTGCTTAGCCAGTCGAGTGTCTGAGCGTTTTTTGCTCAGTTCATTATCAGCCACAACACCTTCATATTTGCGGTGATGACGGTGAACTTTAGCATCGGCTTCTTCAACTTTTGCCAGTGCTTCATAGGCGCGCTTAGACTGCTTTGCACCGTCTGTTTTCTCTTTTGCTAAATCCTTCACGGCGTCCGCTTCTTCTTTGGTAAAGTAGCGCGGTGCTGGCACAACTGGAACACTACGAATGCTGGAAAAGTTACCAGGATTTAGCGGTGTGATGACACTTGCGTCAGTGCTTGCTAAAACTTTTGATTTGTCAATAGCGTGTCCGCCGTCGTTGCTGGCAGTCAGTTTTCCAGCATCAGAATTACCGCCAAAAAGGCGTAGTTGTAAGCTCATAATTTTGTCCCGATTTGAATGTTGATGCGAACTGGGGAGGGAAATAAATTCAAGGGGTTGATTTGTCGCCACATAGACATAGCCAGCATAAACACCCCCGCCGATGCGAGTATGAGTGCGATGAGTTGCCCAAAGTCAACCCAGTCTAAAAAGCTAGTGGAAGTCTGGCGGGTGAAACCGCACACAGGGAATGAACCGTCGTTAGTCCAATCTAGGGTGTCTACAGTGTCTACACTCACTGTGTCTACACTGTCTAGCACTGTGTCTAGTGGTTTAGTTAAGGTATACAAACAGTCGGACTGCTTGCGACTGTTTGCGGGTATTTCACCTGTGTCAGCCGATTCAGTCAAGGTATACAAACAGTCGGACTGTGTGCGACTATTTGCGACTGTTTGTATATCTTCTAGCACTGTGTCTAGCGGTTCAGATGTCTCGTCTACAGTGTCTACATTCACTGTGTCTAGCGATTCACCGTCAACGAGGTACAGTTCTAGCAGCGCTTCCCACGTAGCAGTTTTGCTGAGTTTCCCGAACTGTCTGGCGTCTTCATTGGAGAAGCCACGGTCATAGGCGATCGCCTTTAATTGGTCAATTCTCCGGTAGCTGACGGTAGGCTTAGTCATGGCTATCGTCTCCAGACAGTTCGGAATTTTGCGCGTAGCCAATGCCAGTTAGGTAGCTACATCCAAGTCGCAACTTACCGTCATGCCCGGTATCGTGTCCCGTATGTCGCCGCCTCTGGAGTTTAGGAAAAAGCTCACACAACCTGCGAGACAACTGGTTAATAGCTTTAACAGGGTTGTCCCGCTTGTTTGGTAAGTCCCGCCAAGTCAACTTCTCTTTGCCCTTGACAGTTTCAACCTTGAGCACACCAGTCTTGATGTACCAGTCGCGCAACTGTTGCCAGAGGTCAGAAACGTAAACCTGACCGTCAGGCTGAGGTTCCAAACCGACTTCACGGATAAATTCCATCAAATGACTGGTGCTGCGTGGTGTCCACTTGGGCTGCTTCTTGTCCTTTGTTTTGGTCTTGCCGAGGCTAGCTAGGGCTGTTGCCAGCATTTTCTGCTGTTCGTTGATGACATCAACTTGGGTCTGTGCAAGCTCTATGAGTTGCGATATTTGTGGGTCAAAAGTCTGCTGAGAGTCTGACTGGGAGTAGCTACCCGTTCGGCGGATGCTGGGTAACACTTCCTCAAACATCCAAACTCGGAACCGTTGGGCCGCTGGTTTGTCCGATCGGAAAATCAGCTCATAAAGACCTGGCTCTGTCACGGTGAGCATTTGTTGCTGGCCGCCAAGGGTGTTCATTGAATGAACACCCTTCCAACAGTCAGGCATTTTAGAAAGCCGACGGCGAACGGTAATGGGGCTCAGTCCCAAAACATTTCCTACCTCAGTAGCTACCCACTCAGGGTGTTCGGCCGAACCGAACACCTTTATTTCTTGACCCTCGAAATTGAAAATTGATAGTTCAGTCATTGCAAAACCTCGCAAACTCAATCATTAAGAGTTGCGATCGTCCGCAAAGACAATCGGCCGAAAGTGGCATAATTTATAGGCTCCAAACGTTGTGATGTAACGGTTTGGGGAAGTCGTGACTTGATTAGCATTGGAAGTGCTAGTCAGTCGCGCATCAATCTTCCTTAGTTACTCACGATTGCAGACTTACAGTTCCTTGTCAACACTGGAACTGTAAAGTTTTGTTTCGCAAAAGTTGCCCGTAGAATCAACATCCTAACAGCATCAAAGCGGGCGTAAATGCTCCAAAATCTTGCCGTCTAAATAGACAGCATTAATCACTTTTTCCGACGTATCGCACCATTTAGCAACAACAGCACTCGGTACACCTTTGCCTACCTGTTCGCTGATAAAAGTATCCCGGCAAGAGTAGGGGGTAGTAGTCTTAGAACCCTGTTCATGTTGCCTGGTTTTTTCAGTAATCGGGTCAACCAATTTATGCCATACCTGCTTACTGAAATTGTTGTAATTAATCGCCCCGCCCTTGATAGGTGATGGAAATACCAACCTATCCTTATCAATCAGGTTTTGTGGCTTGATACTTTTCAACAACTGAACCAGTTCTTGATTGCAAGGAAATTTACGCCGCTTATTGTTTTTACTGCCGTCAACCCTTGTCTCCTTACCGCTTGGGTGCTGTATACTCCCATTAAACACAATGTGAGAAAAGTCAGTAGCAATGTCAGACCACCTCAAACCAACAGCTTCAGATGGACGGCATCCAGTTAGTAGCCAGAACTGCACCATCGGGTAGTAAAAACAAAACTTTTGCCCGGTTTCTCCCCTCCCATTCCAAGTCCCTCTGTGATTCTTGAAAGCCTCCAATACCAGCTCTTTTTCTTGTGCTGTAAACGCGTTAGGTTCCGGGTCACTTTCCCAGTTGTGCTTGGGCAATTCTGCCGACATCCCTTCAAACGGGGAGACAGTTAAACCCTTCACGATTTTGAACTTAATCCCCCACTTAACCGCTGCATTTAGATGGGTTAAAACCCGCTTTGTCATGCTGTTAGTCGTATCCTCCAACAACCAAGCGCGTACCTGCAAAGCGCTGTCCTCTGACAGAGGCTGGTAAGGACAGCGGTCAATATAGCTCTGGATGCCCGTCACCATGTAATTGAATGTTGTTGTCTTGAGTGTTGGCTTCTTGAACTCCAAGTATCTCTCAAACAATTTAGTCAGTGTCAGTTCCGGCTTAGGCTTGACTGTCTCAATAACAGTCAGGTGAGTCTGTGACTTGTACTTTTTGAGTGTGGGGTCAAACCGCTCAAACTTGATGTCGGATTCAATCAACTGTGCTTTAGCTTCTGCCAGTTCCCAGTTTTCAGGGGTATCGGCCAAGTTAAGGTAAAAGTGTTTGCGTTCGCCACCATAAAGATGTCTAGGTAACTGCAGCCTCAGTCTGCCACTGCGAGTCTGGATAACAACCGACCCTTTTTTTGCCCGATCAGGAGAGTCAACCATAATTTTGTCTCCAATTTCAATGCAACCAAGATACTACTTTTGGAGACAAATTGGAGACAAAATTGGAGACAAAGTATTCTTGAAACAAACAAATCGTTACTGCACAAGGGGTCTAGCGCATACTCCCTAGCGCCTTCCAAGCTAACTATGCGGGTTCGATTCCCGCTGCCCGCTTACTTCTATAAAAACCTCAAACCAACGATAAATCAACGGTTTGAGGTTTTTTATTGCTGATTTTCTGGGTTGTCGGGGGGTCTAGTTGACTAGAAATTGGATACAAATTGGAGACAATTAGCCTCGTTTGAATACAAATTGAATACAATCCATACCTAGACTGGGTTTGAGCCGTACTCTACAGCTAGAAGCCCCAGAATAGCGTTGATGTCCGCCAAGTCCGCCCTCGACTTTTTACGCCGCGCTTTTAACTGATTGAGCAAGTTGGCCGGCTCTGGAAATAGGGATGAGCGTGCACAAAGAGGTAAGAAAATTGCAAAATGGGCGTTAGAGTTGCTGGAGAGTTCCTGGTTTGTAGTAAAAGTAGTAACTGAGATATTGCACCATGCTCAAGAACAGGCAGGATGCCTGTTCCACAAAGAGTGAATTTTATTGTGGGGAGTAGGGGTTGGGCAGGAGATCCCGCCCCTGAAAGGCTTATTGAAAATGGTGCAATATAGAAGTTACTACCAATTTTTTTACCACCTAAAATTTCAATCCTCAAAAATATCCAACTGTTCGCCCTCCGACTCTTTTTTACCATCTTTTTTAACACCTTTCCGTAGCCCGATCGCAATTTTGCTATGTTTCTCAATCTGCTTCATCACCTGTCTCGCCCTGTCAATCACCGACGGCGGCAAACCGGCCAATCTCCCCGCTTCAATCCCGTAAGATTTGTCAGCGCCTCCCGGCTGAACTTGGTGTAAAAATATGATTTGATCCGGCAACTCTTTCACTGTCACCTGATAATTTGCCACATTATCCAAAATAGAAGCTAACTCATTTAACTCGTGATAGTGAGTCGCAAAAATTGTCCGCGCCCGAATCTCAGTTGCTAAATATTCCGCCACAGACCAAGCAATCGAAAGTCCGTCAAAAGTCGCCGTTCCCCTGCCAATTTCATCTAACAAAACCAATGATTTCGGCGTCGCGTGATTGAGAATGTTGGCAGTTTCGTTCATTTCTACCATAAACGTAGACTGACCAGTTGCCAAATCATCTACTGCACCGACGCGGGTAAAAATGCGATCGCAAATTCCCAAACTCGCAGCTTTCGCCGGCACAAAACTGCCCATCTGCGCCATTAACTGGATCAAACCCACCTGCCGCAAATAACAACTCTTGCCACTAGCATTCGGGCCGGTTAAAATAATTAAATCTGGGCGGTTTAGCGATTCTTCCCGACCCAAAAAAGCAGAATTAGGTACAAAAAATCCCGGCGGCAAAGACTTTTCCACCACAGGATGACAACCTTCAATAATTTTAATTTCCCGGCTTTCTGTCATAGTCGGGCGGCAGTAATTCTGGTAAACTGCTACTTCTGCTAAACCGCACAAAACATCCGCCGCCGCCACGGCGCGGGAAACGTTGCGAATAATTTCGGCGTGTTCTCCTACCTCCGATCGCACTTTAGCAAAAATATCGTATTCCAATTGATTTAAATCTTCCCGCGCTGTCAGAATTCGCACTTCCCTTTCTTTTAATTCTTCAGTGCTATAACGTTCTTCATTGGTGAGAGTTTGCTTGCGGGTGTAGTCCTTCGGCACTTGGTCTACTTTCGATTTTGTAATGCTGATGTAATAGCCGAAAGCTTTATTGTAGCCTACTTTTAAATTAGAAATTCCGGTGCGCTTTCTCTCAGTTGCCTCTAAATTTGCAATCCATTCTTGGTCTGCTGATGCAGTTTGGCGCATTTCATCTAGCATAGGATTGATTCCCGATCGAATCAAACCTCCTTCTTTTAAATGAATCGGCGGTTCATCAACTAAATGAGCGTGAATTTTACTTGCTAATTCTTCTAAAATTGGCGGTACATTTTGCAGCGCTTTCAAATAGGGCGAGCGCCCTTGGGCTGCGATCGAGGCTAATTCCGGCAGTTTTCCCAGAGAATCAGCTAAAGCGACCAAATCCCGCGCGCTAGCTGTTCCAGAACCGGCGCGGCCTGTCAGTCTTTCGATGTCATAAATTTGGCGCAGCAACTGCTGCAAATCTTGGCGCAGGGCGTTATTTTCTACTAATTCTTGAATCGTGTCGTGTCGGGCGCAAATGCCTTTAATGTTGAGCAAAGGTTGCAGCACCCAGCGGCGCAAAGCGCGGCCTCCCATTGCGGTGCTGGTTTTGTCTATAGCCCACAGCAGCGAACCGTGAAAAACCCCATCTCTCACTGTTTGAGTAATTTCGAGATTGCGGCGGGTTTGGTAGTCGAGTATGAGAAAATCGGTGAGAGTGTAAGTGTGCAATCTTTGCAAAGAAACTGCTTTTTCCTTTTGAGTTTCTTCGATATATTGCAGCAAACCGCCGGCGGCGCGCACTGCGAGGGAAAGGTGGCCGCATCCCATACCTTCGAGCGATCGCACTTTGAACTTTTGCAGGATTCTCTGTTTTGCTTCGGACAAACTAAACGGAATTTGCGATCGCAAAGAATAGCAAAACGAATTCGGCAAACAATCGGGCAAATGCTCGGATTTCTCTCCGGGCCTCAACATAGTCACCAAATCCGGCGCATTAGTCGGTACCAAAACTTCCGAAGGCTGCAAGCGCAGCAATTCTAGGGTTAATTGTTCTAAACTGTCTGCTTGGGTAGTGACGAATTCTCCCGTAGAAATATCTGTATAAGCCAATCCCCAATGTTCTCCAGCGATGACGACTGCTGCTAAAAAATTATTTTGTCGGGGTTTGAGCATTCCGTCATCAGTCAAAGTTCCGGGAGTGAGAATGCGGGTAATTTCTCGCTTCACTTGGCGGCCTTCTTTGGCTGCAATCGAAGCATCTTCTACTTGGTCGCAAACTACCACAGCATAGCCTTTTTCTACTAACATTGAAGTGTAGCGATCGAGGGCGTGGTGCGGCACTCCTGTCATCGGCACTCTGCCGATTTCTTTGCCGCTTTCTTTGCTAGTACAAACAAGTTCTAATTCGCGCGAAATCGTAACTGCATCTTGGAAAAAACACTCAAAGAAATCTCCGACTCGAAACAATAAAAGTGCATGGGGATACTGTTCTTTCACTTCCACATACCGCTGCATCATCGGAGTTAGCTTGGTGAATTCTAGTAGGCGGTGGTCGGCATTGCGGATGTTGGGTTGATTGGGGTCTGTTGGGGTAGATGCAGTGTAAGGCATAAAAGGCGATCGATAAATTTTAATCTTTAACAACTTTAGCGCAAGCTCGGCTTTTAGCTATAACTAATATACAATATTTGACGATTAATCCTCCTTAAGCAGGGTGCGTGATTGTCAATATTGGTGAAGAGTGTTGAGCTATACAAAAGTCACGCACCCTACTTAATAATCGATAAACTTGCTTTTAGTTGAGAATTTTTATGTCGCTACTTATCTAATGTGAGTCCAAGCAGCCGCTACAGTGAGACTTAGGGCGGATATTTTATCTATTGTGAGAGGATAGGGATCGGCGAGTCACAAAAGCAAACTCATCCATCTCCTTATTAACTGTTATAGCAGATGTTGAAAGCCTTTCAAGTTCGCTCACCGTAAAAAGAAAGAAGAAGCAATCTTCCGCAATGATTTCAGCAATTAGGAACGTCTTAACCGTCGAGCGTGCTTGCTATAAAGGTTGGGCGTTAACACAATAAGGTCAAAGTTTCCGCATTTTAGGGGCATAAACTTTACATTTTTGTTATTTAAAACAGCCGAAAGATAGATTTTTAAATTATACCTCGGATAGAGAGATAAAATATTTTATATGCTTAGAATTAAAAACATCGAAGCGAGTAATTTATCGGCTTAGTAAAGGTAAGATTTAGAATCAAAAATCTGCTAGCTAGTAGTTAAATAGAGGAAAAAAAATAATGAAAGCTCTTTGCTGGCACGGAGCAAATGATGTGCGAGTTGATAATGTACCAGACCCAGCAATTATCAATCCGCGCGATGCGATAGTTAAAATCACGTCTACAGCAATCTGCGGCTCTGATTTGCACCTCTACAATGGCTTCATCCCGACAATGCAATCGGGCGATATCATGGGGCACGAATTCATGGGGGAAGTAGTCGAACTCGGCAGCGAAGTCAAGAACTTAAAAAAGGGCGATCGCGTCGTGATTCCTTTTACTATTTCTTGCGGCAGTTGCTTCTTTTGCAACCGCGATTTGTGGTCGCTGTGCGACAACTCCAACCCCAATGCTGGGCTGGCTGAAAAAATGTTCGGTCATTCCCCCGCTGGACTTTTTGGCTACTCGCATTTAACAGGCGGTTATGCAGGCGGTCAAGCAGAATACGCGCGAGTTCCGTTTGCAGATGTTGGCCCTTTAAAAATTCCCGACGGACTTTCTGACGAACAAGTATTGTTCCTCACCGATATCTTTCCTACCGGTTACATGGCGGCCGAAAACTGCGATATTCAGCCGGGGGATACAGTAGCTGTTTGGGGATGCGGGCCGGTCGGACAGTTTGCGATCAGAAGCGCGTTTATGCTGGGGGCCGATCGAGTAATTGCGATCGACCGCGTACCGGAACGCTTGCAAATGGCGGCCGCGGCCAAAGCTGAAATCATCAATTATGAAGAAATGGACGCCGGGGAAGCCGTCACCGAAATGACGGGGGGACGCGGGCCCGACTCTTGCATCGACGCGGTGGGAATGGAAGCCCACGGCACCGGTCTCGACGCTTTGTACGACAAAGCCAAGCAAGCCGTGCGGTTAGAGAGCGATCGACCTACGGCCCTGCGACAAGTGATCCTCGCCTGTCGCAAGGGGGGTACAGTGTCAATTCCCGGCGTTTACGGCGGCTTCGTTGACAAAGTGCCTTTAGGTGCAGCTTTCAACAAAGGCTTGACCCTGAAAATGGGACAAACGCACGTTCACCGCTATTTGCGGCCTTTGCTCGATCGCGTTCAAAAAGGCGAAATTGACCCGTCATTCGTAATTACGCACCGAATGAAATTGGATGAAGCGCCCCACGCTTACGAGATTTTCAAAAACAAAAAAGACAACTGCATCAAAGTTGTCCTCAAACCCTAACTCGCATTTACCCTTCAAGGAGAAACTATGCTTTTACAAGAAAAAGAATCAGGCGACTTGATTGAAATCCTCGATGTAGATGCTTTAATCAGCCCTACAAAACAAGAAGTGTCGGGAAAAAATCAAGCTGGTCAAGAAGAGCAAGAGAAAGCAACTTTTCCAAAAAGTAATTTAGTCTTTCCTTCCGGTGAAAATCTGCCGCGCTGCTGGACTGAGGAAAATTATCAAACTCATTGATATCAAGGGAAACCCCAAACCTAATATCCAGAACCCCGACTTCTTTAAGAAGTCGGGGCTCTAACAGTTTGAGGTAAAAAGGGAGATTAATTGTTAACGATCCACTCGACTTGATGGGCTTCTGTGATGTCTGGAATATCCAGCCGCGCAGCTAATTTGCGAATGACTGCTTGCGGTAGTGTTGCTGTGCGCGATCGATTCCGCTGCAATATTTCTTCTAGAGGTACTTCTAGATAAACAATGCGAATGCGCGCTTGATAATCGGCAAAAAAATTAATTAATTGCTGGCGCATTTGTTTAGTTGTATTCGTGGCGTTCCACACAAAACAGCGCCCGTCATTCATGTATTCGCGGGCTCTTTTTTTCGCGGCTCTGACCACATTTCCAGGGGTTTCGTCGGGAGGGAGATTCATCTCTTTTCGCAGTGCATCCAGCGAGATTACTGGCAAATCTGGGAGATTGTTCCGAATCCAATAATCTTTACCGCTTCCTGGCAAGCCAGACATCAAAATTACTTCGCATTTAGTGTCGTCAAATGCTTCGTAATCCGGGTGGCCGTTCTCTTTGCGGAAGTAGATAAATCGGCTGTGTGCTGAGGGGAATTGTCGGGGAGAATCCAAACAATTATTTTCTTGACAAAACTCCCGAAATAGTTCTATTTTATCGAGTAATTCTTGTTTGTCGGCGCAGTGGCGGCCGCGCACGTCTGCTTCGGCTAAAAGTGCGAGGAAATCGCAGCGGACAACTTGACTCACTTTAATTACAGACTGCTGCGGGTTGGGTTTGTCGATCAGCCAGATGGGTAAACTGCCGAATTGGACGATCGCCACCACGGTTTCCCGAATCTCAAACTGCACAGGCGGCTCGAATTGAGATAAAATTTGTCTAACCATTCTCGCACCTTGGCGGGCGTGACCTTTTGAGCTAATTCTGCCATCGGCTTCGATTTTTGTAAAGGTTGGTTTGGCGACATCGTGCAGCAAAGCGGCCGCAAAAAGTATCGATCGTTCTTGCACGGGTAATTGCCGCCAATTTGGGGAAGATATTAATGCTTCGCAGACCATTTTGGTATGAATTAAAACGTCTCCTTCGGCGTGATAAATCGGGTCTTGCTGACATCCTTTTAAGTTTTGAATCCAATCGAAATGATTTTGAATGCTGTCCCAATCCAGGAACCAATCGGGCGGTTCGGGACAAAAGGGAAAAGTCCAAGTTGCCGAGGGCGATAACAGTGCATTCATAACTTTACTTGTTGGATCTGACTGAACAACTCATCAGTCCTATTGAAGAGGACTTTAGCTTTGAGTCAGGGGTTTAAACCCCTGCCGGACTTCGGGAAAGAGCGTGGAAATTTGACGCCAATGGTCGGCAGTTTTTACTTTACTCACATTTTGCACCATTCTCAATTACTTGTTTAGGAACAGGCAAGATGCCTGTTCCACAAGAAAATTCATTCTTTGTGGAACGGGCATCTTGCCCGTTCTTGACAATGGTGCAAGATATCAGTTTACAAACTAAAATTAAATAAATCTGCGCCGGGACGCAGAATATTGGGTATAATAGGGCGATTGAGCCAATGTCCTTCCGCATTCTTAATAGCCGTTAAAAAGCTGGCACGCACGTATTTGTAACGCGCCTTTACTATGCCATCTTCTTCGACTTTAAGGTACAGCCCCTCCATGCGATCACTCTTGTCAGTCTCTTTCAAACATCGTTCTTCATCTAATCCCAATTCCCGGCAGTATAAACGCAACCGATCCAAATGTCCCGGCTGAATAAAATTAGATTTTTCCAGAAACTGCATCATTTGCTTGGGCGATTTCAGCACTCCCGAAAACAGCACGGGAACTGACACTAACGGCAGTCCGCTTAACAACTTGCGGCGGGATTCTGTACTCAAAAATTGATTTGTTTCTAAGTCCAGCACGTCGTATTCCATAAAATAGTGCGGCAAAAAATCATAAAAAACAGTGTGTTTCGCATAAAGCCATTCGCCGTAAAGAATGTAGCGAGTTCCCAGCACTTCTCCCAGCACACCGCTGAGACTGAAAGCCCACTGTTTGAATAAGTTAAAATGTTTTTCCCTCGGCCCACCGGTGAGATAGTGGCCGCGACTTTGCAGCAGCATTTGCCCGTCTGGTGCGAAGCTGATGCCTGTATTAGCGCCGTCTACCTTTTCTTCTATAATTACAGGGCGATCGCTCAAAACGCTAAATGGCACGCTGTCGAGGTCTTCATCACCCGGTTGCAAACGCGAACCTTCGATGTGATAAGTTCTAGGATATTTAACAATTTTGCTCATCAGCCAATCCATTTTAGATTTGAGAGGCAACCCCATCCATTTTAGATTTTAATTTTATATTTTAGACTTTAGAGGCAACCGAATCTATTTAACCATTATAATGAAATTATCACAAAGGAGCGTGTATTTTGAAAAGTCAAAGTTTCCAGAGCATATCATCAGCACTCGCAGGAATTCTATTAGTAGGCGCTCTACTCCTCGGATTAAACTCTTTTGTCGTCATCAATCCAGGCGAAGCAGGGGTGGTTAGCGTTTTAGGAAAAGCCACAGATGGAGCATTGTTAGAGGGGTTTCACCTCAGACCCCCGCTGATCTCCAAGGTAGATGTGTACGATGTAACAGTGCAAAAATTTGAAGTTCCCGCCCAGAGTGCTACTAAAGACCTTCAGGATTTAAATGCTAGTTTTGCGATTAACTTTCGCCTCGATCCTGCGAGAATAGTTGATGTCCGAAGGACTCAAGGAACATTGGAGAATATAGTCTCAAAAATAATTGCTCCTCAGACGCAAGAAGCATTTAAAACAGCCGCTGCACTGAGAACCGCCGAACAATCTATTACTCAAAGAAGTGAACTGAAGCGAGACTTTGATACTGCGCTGAAGGAAAGGCTATCAAAGTATGATGTAATCGTACTCGATACGAGCGTTGTTAATATTCGATTCTCCACAGATTTTGCGAAAGCGGTTGAGGAGAAACAGGTTGCTGAACAGCGGGCGCAAAGGGCTGTTTATGTGGCTCAAGAAGCAGAACAACAGGCTCAAGCTGACATTAACCGCGCTCAAGGTAGGGCGGAAGCTCAAAGACTTTTGGCTGAAACTTTGAAGGCTCAAGGCGGCGATTTAGTGCTGCAAAAAGAGGCGATCGAAGCTTGGAGAAGCGGCGGCGCTCAGATGCCAAAAGTGCTGGTGATGGGCGCAGGTTCGAGTCGGGTTCCTTTCATTTTTAATATGAACGATATTCAGGAAGAACCCGATCGCCCGCAAGTGACCAACAATTAAAATATGACAGAGGGTAACAAACTCGGTGTCTCCGAAAATATTGGCTTTGCTAACCAGAAATATCGCAATAAACCGGGTTTCCTCAGAAAGCGCACATAAGTCCTATGAGAGTTGCGGGAATATGCTACACTTCTGAAAGCCACAATATAACGACAGTTTGAAACCTGTCGTTATAAAAGCGAAGTCCGCAATTAACACGCAGGCAACACACTCATTTTAGGAAGCCAGGAGAAATCATGACCCGCGCTATTATGGAAACCGACAAAGGCACAATCAATTTGGAATTGTTCGATGCGGATGCGCCTAACACAGTGAAGAATTTTGTTGACTTGGCGGAAAAAGGTTTTTACGATGGATTGGCTTTTCACCGAGTCATTCCTAACTTTATGATTCAAGGTGGCTGTCCAAAAGGCAATGGAACGGGCGGCCCCGGCTACAAAATCAAGTGCGAAATCAACTCCAACAAACATTTGGCAGGAACTTTATCGATGGCTCACGCAGGCCGCGATACGGGTGGCAGCCAATTCTTTATTTGCCATTCTCCCCAGTCTCATCTAGATGGAGTTCACACAACTTTTGGCAAAACTGAGGATATGTCTGTCGTCAATGCTATCCGCCAAGGTGACAAGATTATCTCGCTGAAAATTGAGCATTAATTTCCAGTAATTAGTTGTGTTTGCAATAAGGACTTTATTCCTTAGTGCAAACACAACTTGTGAAAGTTAAGAGTTTTAAAATCTACAATTTATGACCAATAATTTCTTGATGGTACAAGCCCCCGGATTTATCTGTGGAATCAATCCAAAATCCAAAATCCTTGCATCCTCAAGCCCCCGGATTTATCCGTGGTGTCAATCTAAAATCTAAAATCTAAAATCTAAAATCTAAAATCTAAAATCGAATGACTGTTATCAATGATTCTGCTGTGGTGGCTGAGTTAACTGAACTATATTTAAAATACGAAAAAGCTCTTTGTACGAATGATATTGAAACTCTCGATAATTTGTTCTGGGATGCGCCGGAAGTCGTGCGGTTTGGGGTGACGGAGAACCTGTACGGGAGCGATGAGGTGAGGGCTTTTCGCAAAGGGCGATCGCCTGTAAATGTCGATCGAGAAATGTTCAACCTCAAAGTCGTGACTTTCGATGCAGACACGGCGGCTGTGACGCTGGAATTTCGCCGTGTAATGGATGGAGTGGTGCGACTGGGGCGGCAGAGTCAGATGTGGCGGAAGTTTCCTCAAGGGTGGAAGATTGTTTCCGCTCACGTTTCTTTGTTGCCGGTGTAGATGTTATGTCATTTCCGTTGAATTTCCCGTAATGAAATTCTGTCGATCGGGCTGGGCGGGTTTATAGATATTATGGATGTGAATTACAGATTGTTTGTGAAACCCGCCACTACAACTATTGTGGTTAATTTACCTGACAGGATATTCCAGGTAAGAAAACAATATATTCAAATGTAAAATTACTATTTTAATTTGATTATTGTTGAGCCATGTAATTCGGCATATATTCTTTTTTTCCTTTACTATTAGTACCTCTTCTTTTTGGTCACTCCCCTTCCCTAATACAGCTCATATTTGAGCAAAGTACACGGAATCGATCCATTAAAAACCGGAATACGCCGCGATGTCCTGAGTCCCACCTTTTTACCCAACTCTTTATTTCCTGTCAAAATAAACGCATTCCAACCTTTAAAACGATTCTTGAAAATATCCCCCAACATCTTGTACAAATCTCCTAATTCGCTAGCATCTCCCAGGCGCTCTCCGTAGGGAGGATTGCAAATCAGAACGCCTCTGTCTGCGGGTGCTTCCAACTGAGATAATTCGGTTTGAGCAAACTGAATCTTACCGGAAATACCGGCTTGCTGCGCGTTCGTGCGAGCTTGAGTTAACATATCGGAATCGCGATCGCACCCTGCAATCACCTCTTTCAGTTCCGGTAACTCACTATTTTCAGCTTCGGCCCACAATTTATCCCACAAAGGTTCGTCAAAATCGCGCCAACTCATAAATCCAAACTTTTCTCTAAACAATCCCGGTGCAATATTCAAGCCCTTTAAAGTCGCTTCCAAAGGCAAAGTTCCAGAACCGCACATCGGGTCTAAAAACGGCAAATCTGGCGTCCATTCTGCCATCTCCAACAAAGCCGCCGCTAGGGTTTCTTTGAGGGGAGCAAGCCCCATCGCCGGTCGATATCCCCGGCGGTGCAAACTGCCGCCAGAACTGTCTAAACTTAAAATAGCTCTATCTTGATGAATGTGAAGGTTAATTTGCAAATCGGGATGCTCTACATCGACATTAGAACGCTTGTTAAATTGAAGGCGCTGTTGGTCGGCGATCGCATTTTTGACCTGCAAAGCTGTAAAGTGAGTGTGGTTCAACTTTTCGTTGCCGCCGGTGCAGTTTACTGCTAAAGTATTTTCGGGATATAAGTATTCGTCCCAGGGGATTTTCTGCACTTCGCGGTAGAGCATATCCGAGTTGTAACACCGGAATTCGGCGATCGGCATTAGCACTCGAAAAATTGTTCTAGACCAAAGATTGACGCGGTACAATAAAGCGCGATCGCCCGCAAAGTAAACCCCAGTAAAATCTGGCTGGACATCCTGGGCCCCCAAACGTTCTAATTCTTGGGCGGCAATACTTTCTAAACCGCGCGCAACTGTAGCAAAATATTGATTCATTGAGAATTGGTAATTGGGAATTGGTTTTTATCGATCGCCCTAAATTATATCAAATCCGGTACCATCGGAATTGTAAAATCGAGTCAACAGTCAACAATCACGGAAGTTGCAACCGAAATTGCTCTAATTCATCTGCGTTAATCTGTGTTTATCTGCCCTCATCTGCGGTTTAAAAAAGAGAATGTATTAACCGCAGATGACAATGGATGGACGCGGATTTACGCAGATAAAGAGAAGAGAGATATGAATAATTCAGACTCCTCCGGGTGGGTTTCCGCACACCTCACCGCTGCAACTCACAAACTGTCAGTAATACTCGTGAAATTAAAAGCTTTCACGCGCACTCCGGGCACGACACTACCGCCGTAACGCTTCACCGCACTAACTGCATCCACATCGCGCAACATATCAGGTAAAACTTGATTGAAACGCAGGTTTTTAATCGGGTAAGCAATTTTGCCATCCTCAATCCAAAAAGTACCGTCGCGAGTCATTCCCGTTACTTCCAATGTTTTCGGATTGACGTAGCGCACGTACCAAGCTCGACTGACAAAAATTCCTCGCTCGGTTTGAGCAATTAAATCTGCTAAACTTTGGTCGGAACCTGTCATTACGATCGGGTAATAAGCACCTTTTGCCTCTTTGCCTTTTTGTGCGGCCCAGTAGCGGGAATAAGACAAACTTTGAGGCACGCCATCTTTGATGATTTCCAAATAGTTATTGCTCAATCCGTCGCCGAAAAAAGTATTCGATCGCAGCAAAGGATGAGCCGGATCGCGCTGCACTTGCACTAACGGGCTAAAAAGTTGTTCTCCCGCGCGGTTTCCCGCTGGTTTTCCCTCTGCATCGGCGATCGACATAAACGATCGCCCCTCATCCGCCGCCCTCGCATCCAGCCCCCAAATCACCCACGGTAGCAAGCCCGCAAAAGCAGCGCCGTCAAAGATTACCGGATAAACGCCCGGAGTGATGGGGCGCGGGTTGCGGGATGCGATCGCCCGATCGAGCACTTGTTCTGCTAATTGGGCGATCGGCAATTCGTTGATACTCCAAGCAGTGCTCTGAGCCCAACTAGAACCGTCTTCAATGCGAGCAGTAAAGCTGAAATCCGCCTCTGTAGACTGGTTACAGGCGCGGAGTCCGGTTGACGAGGCGATCGCGTACAGCGACGCCTCAGTGCTCAAAGTGCCCGAACCATGAGCGCCCCCCTGGGAGGATCTGGCGCACGCTTGCTGCACCATTTCGGCCCGCGCTAGAGGCGATACAGTTGCCGTTGCTGCGTCGAATGCGGGCGATCGCAAATCGTAGGTTTGAGGCGGCAGCAGCGGCATCCATTCGGGGTCTGCCGGCGCAATTCTGGCCAATTCTTCCGATCGCTTGACTGCGGAGGCGATCGCATCTTCATCAAATTCTGTAACAGCAGCAGAGGCGCTTTTGTTACCGAAATAGCTAGTAATGCTCAGGCTAAATACAGTTTTGCTGATATTTTGGCTGATTTGATTTTCCGAGAATCTCGAAAGAGATTCCTCGCCAGTAGAGAGACTTACAAATACTTCCTCTGCTTTGGATAGTTTGACTGCTTTTTCTAGTAAAGATAAGGCTTGGTCTTCACTTAAATTTGCGGGCGATGTTGTTACGAGCATAAGCTAAAGTCGCGAAAGATTTGTTGTATTTAAAAATAGGTTTAGCCGCAATAATACGGTTAACTCGCCTGTACTAAAGAGCGTACTGCTAACACTTCATCTGCTCGCAGAGGTTCCACATCTGAAGGAGAAACAGCCACAACTAAAATCGATTCTCCTAAAGCATTAAATATTTCTAGAACGCAGCCATCATCTTCGCCTTCCCTTGGATGAGGTACGCGATCGACTAGCATGGCTACATCACCTTTTTTTAGCTGATATAGCGGCATATCCCGACACAATGCTACACGCTGGTAAAGTTCAAGTTTCACGTCGAGACTCCTTTTTGGGTTTGAGAGTAAGCTGTCGGGCATCTAAGTTGTCAGTCCGGGACGCAATTGTCATAATTAGTAAGGTGCGTCGCTGCGATATTTTAGATTTTTTTGAGGATTTTTGATGGCGACGCACCCTACAGCTCCTTTATAATTCTCACTTTAAAAACCTACAATCTCATTAAGAATTTCCCCCTATTTGAATATCCCTCACTCGCACCGGCACACAAGCATGAGTCATCTGAGCAACCTGCATCGGCTCGCCCTTTCCGCACATATTAGTACCGCACTGAACCAGCTCCGAAGCTGGCCCGATCGCATCTATTTGATTCCAGAAATCAGTAGTCATCGCCTGATAAGTTACATCCTTCAACATACCGACAACTTTACCTTTTTCCACCTTCCAAAAAGCATCGCCGCCGAATTGAAAATTGCGCCGCTGCTGGTCAATCGAATAACTACCTATACCGTCGATTAAAATCCCGTCTTCCGTATCCGCAATCATCTCTGCCAAAGTAGCAGTATGGCTGCCGCCATCCGGGCCCGGCTCCAATCCCAAATTGGGAATTCTCACCATCGGCACGCTCGACCAACTGTCAGCGTAAGCAGAACCGTTGCTGCTACCCCGTCCGAGGCGATAAGCCGTCTCTCTGTCAGTGAGATAATCAACTAAAATTCCATCTTTGACAACGTACCAATCTTGTGATTTTACGCCCTCATCATCGTAACCCATTGTACCGCGGCCACCCGGTTGAGTGCGATCGCACTTAAAATTCACCCAAGGTGCAGCGTATTGCAGTTTATTTAACTTATCAGTAGTAGCAAAGCTAGTGCCAGCAAAATTAGATTCGTAACCGTAAACCCGGTCTAATTCAGTTGGATGTCCTACCGATTCGTGGATTGTCAAAAACAAATTTGTCGGCTTAAGAATCAGGGATTTGCAAATACCAGCAGGGATTTTGGGAGCGCGCACTTTCTCAATAGCTTCGGCGGCAACTCTTTCGACTTGACTCAACAAATCATCGGGATTAATATGTTCGTAACCGATATTCAGCGGCGGGCGATCGTAACTGCGACTTTGGGCATCGCCGCCCGCAATTGCCGTACAGTCAAAACCCGGATAGCTGCGGTAGATTGTTTGTTCGATTAGCGAGCCTTCTGTGGAAGCAAAAACCTTGTCTTCGCGGCTGGACTGCAAAAAAGAAGAAGCTTTTTTGATGCCTTGTGCGCCGTGTGCTAGCAGTTGCTCGTTGATAGTTAGCAGCAGTTCAGCTTTCTCACCAACGGGTACAGAAAAAGGGTCAATGGCGATGGGAGTAATGTAGGTATCAACATATTTTTCGACAGGCACTAACCGCACCGGTTCCTTCTGAGTTAAGCGACTGCCTTTAGCGATTTCTACAGCCAAAGCGACTATTCTGGCAACCTCTGCCGGTGTTTTGCTGTGACTGGCGGCAAACCCCCAAGCGCCGTCTAGAAGGACTCGCACGCCAAAACCGGAACTTACATTATCTGACAGTTGACTTAAAGATCGATCGCGCGCGTAAAGATTCTGCCTTCGGTAACTGCAAAAACGCACATCACCGTACTCGCAACCTGTTTTCCGAATCAAATCTACAGCCAAATTTGCTAACTCGTTAGCAGAGATTTTTGCAGTTAATTGCACCATAGTTATTCGTCATTCGTCGTTAGTTGTCAATTATTATAGCGCTTTTCAATTTTTTGAACCCTTTTCAATAAGCTTTCTCTGGGCGGGCAGGATGCCCACCCCCTACTCCCCACAATAAATTCACTCTTTGTGGAACAGGCATCTTGCCTGTTCTTAAAAATAGTACAAAGAGTGAGTTTAATCGCGGGCAGGATACCCAACCCCTACTCCCCACAATAAATTCACTCTTTGTGGAACAGGCATCTTGCCTGTTAAGAGAGAATGGTGCAAAATCTCCTTTTAATCCTACTCCATCTCCAGCAAAACCCCAGTTAAAATTTCCACAATGCGATCGATATGTTCCTTCTCAATAATCAGCGGTGGCGACAAAGCAATAATATCACCCGTAGTCCGAATCAGCAACCCTTTTTCATAGCACTGCAAGAAACAATCAAACGCCCGTTTCCCCGGCTTCCCAGCAATAGATTCCAACTCAATACCTGCCACCAGCCCCAGATTACGGACATCAATTACGTGCCGCACCCCCTTCAAAGAATGCACCGCATCTTCCCAGTAACCGGCCATCTTATCGGCCCGTTCAAATAACCTTTCTTCCTCATAAATATCCAGCGTCGCCAAAGCAGCCGCACAAGCCACAGGATGACCAGAATAAGTATAACCGTGAAAAAGCTCGATCGCATTTTCAGGAGCATTCATAAAAGCATCATAAATGCCTTGTTTCACAAACACCGCCCCCATCGGCACCGTACCGTTAGTTATCCCTTTCGCCGCCGTCACAATATCGGGAACCACCCCAAAATATTCCGTAGCAAAACTAGAGCCGAGCCGCCCGAATCCAGTAATTACCTCATCAAAAATCAGCAGAATTCCGTATTTGTCGCAAATCGCCCGCAGCCTCTCCAAATAACCTTTCGGGGGAATCAAAACACCTGTAGAACCAGCCACCGGTTCCACAATTACCGCTGCAATATTAGACGCATCGTGCAAAGCGACAATCCGCTCCAATTCATCCGCCAAATGCGCTCCCCATTCCGGTTGTTTGCTGCTGAAAGCATTGTGTTCTAGATTGTGAGTGTGAGGCAAATGATCGACTCCCGTCAGCAAACTGCCAAAAAACTTGCGGTTTGTACCGATACCGCCGACAGAAATTCCCCCAAAACCAACGCCGTGATAACCGCGTTCCCTACCGATTAATCGTTGGCGAGTTCCTTCACCTTTCACCCGGTGATAAGCAATCGCAATTTTTAAAGCAGTTTCTACAGATTCCGAACCCGAATTAGTAAAGAAAACGCGATCGAAATTGCCCGGAATCATCTTTACCAAACGTTCCGCCAATTCAAAAGCCCCCGGATGTCCCATCTGAAAAGCCGGAGAGTAATCCAAACGCAAAACCTGCTGTTTAACTGCTTCGGCAATTGTCTCGCGGGCGTGTCCTGCATTCACGCACCACAGCCCCGCAGTACCATCTAAAATTGAGCGGTTATCATCGCTTGTAAAGTGCATATCTTTTGCCGAAACCAACATTCGCGGATTCGCTTTAAACTGTCGGTTGGCGGTGAACGGCATCCAGTAAGCGTCCATATTTGTCATCTTTTTTTTATCTTTTTATATTGATGATTCTGCCTTCAAACTATAACTTGCTACGGATTGCCGATCGCCAGACGCTTATTATAATTTTACAAATATCTCTTGGCTCTTTTAATTAAAGCTTAGTTTATGATAGACTTAGGTATTAGACGGAGACTCGATCATGTCACTAACTGTCAAAGACTTAGAAAAAGTACAAGCCGAACATCCTGAATGGCGACTAGAGTTAATACAGGGGAATATCCTTGCAATGGGCCCATGCGATTACACCTCAGATGAAATTGGTTCTCGGTTAATTATTCTTTTGGGAATCTGGGTACTGCCACGCAAGCTGGGTCGATTAACGGGTTCCAGCGCTGGCTTTATTTTACCAAATAGTGACTTGCGCGCACCAGATGTATCTTTTGTCAAAGCAGAAAAGCTGAAGCGGAGTCGGCGGGATTTTGTAGAATTGGTTCCTGACTTGATGGTGGAAATTAAATCTAAAACCGATCGCATCAAACCTATCACAGAAAAAATACAATCCTTTTTGAGTCTAGGAACGGAAGTGGGAATATTGATTGACCCGGACAGATTAACTCTCACAGTATATCGTACAGGAGCCGAGCCGGAAGTGCTCAGAGATGGAGACATATTGACAATTCCAGAGTTTTTCCCTGGCTGGGAATTGCCAATTTCTGATTTGTGGCCACCCGTTTTTGATTGAAAAATTAGTCGGTTCGTAGTAAGGAATGCAAGTCCTCTATATGAATAAAAACTCAAGTCCTCACTACGAACCATTGAGAGAAGCTTACACAGTTAATTCACGATCGCCTCCACAGACTCATGCTGCAACAAACCTGTCAGCATTTTCACAGGCCGCTCCCCGTAGGGCCACGCGAAAGCATGGCGGAAAGCGGCCTCTTGACACGCTTGCAACTGTCGAAAATCAATGATATCCAAAGTTAACAAATTCTCGTACTCGAAAGGCAGCCGCACGTTGTGCAATCCCGCGTTGTCGGTGCAAATGGCAATATCCACACCAGCTTCAAAACATCGATCGAACACAACCTTCAATTCGCGCATATCCTGCAACGTCCCCGTTTTGAGATAGGTAGTCGGGCAAACCTCCAAGCATTGACCCCTACGCGCGACTTCTGGCAGCAATTCGGGATATTTTAACGGAATTTGAATCCCGTGACCGATACGCATCAGATAGGGCAGAAGTTCGGGATAACAGCCAGAAGTAGTTTCGTAGAGGTGGCCGGTAGTTTTGATGCCGATCGACCTCGCGTACTGGTACAATCCGACAAACTCATCCAAACGATCGCCTATACAAGCATCGCCGCCAGCTAGATCGATCGCACAAACATATTCTCCCATCCCGGCCGCCAAATCTACGATCGCCCGATTCACCTCATAGGGTAAACGCGAGTGCATACACAAAATTTGGCTAGTCACAATCGGACAATCGCTAATTTGACTTGCCTTGCCCACAACTTGTACAATTTCTGCCATCAAATCAATGCGTTCTGACTGATCCAAATGTTCTGGAGTCCGCAAATAAGGCGTATAGCGCAACTCCAAATAAGCCAGATTTTCAAACACGTAAGCGCCCCGCATCAACCGATAGATAAAATAAGGCAACGTCTCAACAGTTTGAACGCTTTCTACCAGCGTGTGCAGTTCTAAATACTCATTCAGAGTATTGCGCGGACGAGTGTAAAACTCCTCAAACTTCGAGTATTCTTGAAATCGATTAACCATCTCAGCATTGTGGCGATCGAAATACCGCCACAGCACCCTAGGAACGACGGAACCACCCAGATGGCGGTGCAACTCAGCGTGTAAACTCATGGCAACAAAGCCTCTATTTTCTCAATCTTAACAAAAATTAATTAGTCAGTAGTCATTAGTCAGTAGTCAGTAGTCATTAGTCATTGGTTATTTGTTAGTTCCAATGCCTAATGCCCAATAGACATCTCCCATAATTCTTGTGGAACAGGCATCTTGCCTGTTCAAAATAGGCTTTTTGGGAGATGCCCCATGCCCCATGCCCCATGCCCCATGCCCCATGCCCCATGCCCCATGCCCGTATCTAAAATCCCAAATCTAAAATCTAAAATCTAAAATTGATTGACATTTAGGACGCATTCATACATAATCGGAGATTGTGTCAACCTGAACAGAACGCGAGAAACCCTTGGCTAACGTAGTTGTAATCGGCGCCCAGTGGGGCGATGAAGGAAAAGGCAAAATTACCGATTTGCTCAGCAAATCCGCAGATATCGTTGTCCGCTACCAAGGGGGCGTCAACGCGGGTCACACCGTGGTAGTCAACGGTCAGACTTTCAAGCTGCACTTAATTCCGTCTGGGATTCTCTACCCTGATAAAGAGTGTATTATCGGCTGCGGCACGGTCATCGACCCTAAAGTTTTAATTGCAGAGTTAGATCAGCTAGAGGCACTGAATATTTCGACAACCTCGCTGATGATTTCGGAGACGGCTCACGTAACGATGCCCTATCATCGATTAATTGATGTAGCATCGGAAACGCAGCGGGGAAATTATAAAATCGGGACGACGGGACGCGGCATTGGCCCTACTTACGCCGACAAGTCGGAACGCACTGGCATTCGGATGCTAGATTTAATGGACTTGGACGGGTTGCAAGAACAATTGGAATGGACGATTAATTGTAAAAATGTCCTTCTCGAAAAACTCTACAATTTGCCGCCTTTAAATCCGCAAGACGTAATTGATGAATATCGAGTTTATGCGGAACGTTTGCGCCCGCACGTAGTAGATAGTTCCCTGAAGATTTATGAGGGACTTCACAAGCGGAAAAATATTCTGTTTGAAGGCGCGCAAGGCACTTTATTAGACTTAGACCACGGCACTTATCCTTACGTTACTTCGAGCAATCCCATCGCTGGCGGTGCTTGTGTGGGAACCGGAGTCGGCCCAACAGCGATCGATCGCGTAATTGGCGTAGCAAAAGCTTATACAACCCGCGTCGGAGAAGGCCCATTCCCTACTGAAATGGTAGATGGAATAGGAGCAATTTTGGGCGATCGAGGTGCAGAATTCGGCACGACAACCGGCCGCAAACGCCGCTGCGGTTGGTTCGATGCGGTAATCGGCCGCTACGCAGTCCGCATCAACGGCCTTGACTGTTTGGCAATTACCAAACTAGATGTTTTGGATGAATTAGAAGAAATAAAAGTTTGCGTTGCTTACGAAATTGACGGCGAAAGATGTGTTGATTTCCCGAAAAGTTCCCGGATATTTGCTCGGTGCCAACCTATTTACGAAACCCTTCCCGGTTGGAAACAGTCTACGGAAGAGTGCCGGAATTTGGAAGATTTACCGCCGCAAGCATTGGATTATCTGAAGTTTTTGGCAGATTTGATGGAAGTGCCGATCGCGATCGTTTCTCTCGGTGCGAGCCGCGACCAAACTATTATTGTAGAAGACCCAATTCACGGCCCAAAACGCGCTTTGCTCTCTGCTGACGGTACGCCTGTAGCAGCACCAGCCTAACGTTGTCAGGTAAAATATAATGTTGGGTCTCGATCCATAATACTCGAAGCTTTTGGCAGTCTCGTCGCGACCCACCTAGCTCAAGGTTCCAGGAGATTAGTGCACTTGATCCACGGCGAGGTCAAGTGCATCCTTATTTACAAGGAGTTACGTAAATGACTGACGAGGATGAACTGATAGCACGGCTAGAAGTTCACAGAGACATGATTGGGTGGGTTATAATAGAGCTAGGGAAAGAAGGAATACAAGCCAAGAGAACAACCGGAAACAATCCCAAAGGTGATATTTTGATAGTCAACGATCGGGATGTTCCGCGAGTTAAACAGCTACTCCGCAATTGGCAGAGCGAATTCAATCGTTAATTTATAAAAAAAAATATAAACAATAATGAATGAACCGCATATTGAAATCAAAGCCTGGAAAAACAAGAAAATAGATTCCACAAAAGCTCAGGAAATATGTCAAAAAGGGACTGTGATTGGAGTTATTACCACAGGAAAAATTACTCAACCGGCTAAGGCTGTATTCGACAAAGCAGATGTAGCTTGGGTAGAAAATTTTCCAGAAAGTGAGTTGTTGAATCAGGAAGGTCAAGAGGAAAGCTAATGTTAGATATTATTTTTTATGCCTTCAAAACTGCTCGACCACCGCACTATGTCGAAATGTCGGAAGACGTTTACGAGTGGTTGGCCAAATCAGAATTTTCCAAAATCGGCAAATCTGTCCCCAGAAATATTTTGATAGATGAAGAAGAGGAGAAGCTACCTGTAGTTGAGTTAGATCGAGATATTCGCCAGAAGCTCAGAAATTTTTTCCGCGATGCAATTATCTGCGAAAGCGATACCGTCCTCACCAAGCTGGGAGATTCCCCTCTCAAAGAAGAGTATCAAACAGCAACCTACCGTTTGAGGAAATTGCTGGACTTGCTAAAATGTGTTGAAAACGAAGATTATCAGTATCTTCAGCGGGTCGTTTAATTAAGCGCGATCGCAATATCACAATTCTGGTAAAATGTAAAAACAATTAGCAGAAAGTCAGAAAATGGAACTCGCAGTAGAATGTCAAAAGCGGGCAGAAGGCAGTAAACCTAACGCCCTGCGCCGCTCTGGATTGATTCCCGCCGTCCTCTACGGCCACAAAGGATCGGAATCCATTTCCCTTACCATCAAAGCCAAAACAGTTGAACACCTGCTCAAAAAGCACGTAGTCAACAATGCCCTAATTGACCTCAGCATTCCCGACCTCTCTTGGAGCGGAAAAACCTTGCTCCGGGAAGTTCAAGTTCATCCTTGGAAGGGCTATCCTTACCACCTGAGCTTTTTCTCGGTGGCAACTCAAGACAGCCTGGAAGTTGAAGTGTCGCTGAATTTTGTCGGCGAACCAGTCGGCGTCAAGTTAGAAGGCGGCATTTTGGATACCGTACTGACGCAACTCGCAGTTAAGTGCAAACCAGACAGCATTCCTGAAGCAATTGAAGTAGATATTTCTCATTTAAAGGTTGGGGATGCGCTGCACATTCACGAGTTAGTTTTGCCTGCAGGAGTGGTAGCTCTCGGCGAACCAGATCAGGTGGTTGTTAGCGTGCTGGGAATTCAAGCAGGTTCTGAAGCCGAAGACGCAGAAGAAGACGCAGCCGCAGCCGCAGCAGCTTAATTAGTAATTGCTAAGAGTTGTTAACTAATTGTGGAAAAAAGGGCGATCGCTTTCTCCGAAAAGGGCGATCGTTTTTTGCTAAAAAGGCTATTCTCGTTTGGGTTCGATCGCACTTACTCTACTCCGCCTTGAATCTGCTGTCGCACCCATTGACTAAAATCAATCTGTGCGGCAACTTCATCGATGAAAGCCACTTCTAGAAACTGGTATAAATCCGTTTTTTCAATAATGGGAAAAGTCGGAGATCGATCGCGCTCAACATAAGCCCCATCGACTAATTGCAGAATCCGCCATACCCGCCCGTTAAACCGCCAAAATTCCGGCACGCCTATACTGGCATAGAGTGTATTTTTATTGATATCGGTATGGGTAATATCTACTTCCACGACTAAATCCGGGGCGGGATCGACATTCAAATTAACCAGGCGATCCGCCACTAAGGCATAATTCTGGATGTA
This sequence comes from Microcoleus sp. SVA1B4, assembly GCF_036700545.1. NCBI lineage: Bacteria > Bacillati > Cyanobacteriota > Cyanophyceae > Oscillatoriales > Microcoleaceae > Microcoleus > Microcoleus sp. SVA1B4. The sequence goes on along the minus strand of NZ_JAUBPB010000012.1, from coordinate 14,421 downwards.
ATACCCATTGTCAGGCTCGGCGCTCTTGAGGAGGTCTTCGCGATCGAGCGTAGTCGATCCCATCGTCTTGATTTTCATGCCCATCTCCACCACAAGGACTCTAATAAAGAGTTCAATCAAGCGAGCAGAGCGTTCGTGTTCTTCGAGGGGCATGGTGATTTCTAATACTCCGTTATCGTAGCTAAAACGGGCGCGGGTGCGCTCCATCAGCAAACTTTGAATTTGCTTGAAGGCTTGCCAATCGATATCGCCAAAGGTGAGGCGCTTTTCACCGACAAGTTGAGGTGGTGGCTCTAACAACATCAAAATTACCGCAATTTAAGCGAAAGTTGACAAAACATTTGCTGTTAATTATTTTAATATATTTCTTCAATAAGTCTTGTGGTGCAGGCATCCTGCCTGCGCTCGATTTTGGTGTGTGAGGAACTATTGCCGCTGGATCGTCGTCTGCTGCACTATCGCCTTTCTCAGGTTTCTGGAGGTACAAACCCAACCTCGAAAATCCTGACATTCGCCGACTCTGGCATCCCTCATGGGGCGTGAAAACCTCTATATCCGGTGCAAGCAGCAGAATGCCTGGAAAAAACCGAGGCGGAGGTGGCCGATCGCTTTTTTGCCGGAGTTGCCCGATCGCGATCGTATTCTGCTATTGTTGAACCTTTCCATCACATTCTCGACAGCTTCGGTAAGACGGCAATTTTGGCGTCAAACCGCTGTATAATTGTGAAACATTTTGAATCCTATAATTTACTTGCTACTTGTGGAGCCGCCGCCCCTATGCCATCAACAGTCAATACAGAATCAACAGCGGTTCAATTTAACCAACAGGGAGAAATATACTTATCCCAAGGAAAATTAGAAGAAGCGATCGCCTCCTGCGAGCAAGCTTTGAAGATTCACCCCAATTTTGCACCAGCTTACAAGACTTTGGGCAACGCGCTGCAAGCTCAAGGCAGGATGGAAGAGGCGCGGCACTGGTACGCTAAAGCGATTGAAATAGAACCGAATTTTGCGGAAGTATATGCGAATTTGGGCAGCCTGGGCGCGCAGCAGCAAAAATGGCAGGAGGCGATCGGATTTTATCAAAAGGCGATCGCGATTAAGCCGAATTTCGCGGGAGTGTACCGGAATTTAGCAAAAGTATTTGGACAAATTAACAAACCGGAAGAAGCCCAGCAGTGCTGGTATCAAGCATTTAGTTTGGAACCGGAAAAAGTAGCGCCGGGGGAACACTTGAATATGGGCGACGCTTTTTTTCGGCAGGAAAAATTCCCCGAAGCGATCGCCTGTTACGATCGCGCCATAAAATTAAATCCTAATGTGGCGACAGCTTACCAAAATTTGGGCGAAGCGCTCAAAAAACAAGGCAAGTTAGAGGAAGCGACAGCATATTATCGCAAAGCTATTGAACTGAACGCAGCTAATGCGAGAAATGGCAGCGAGGGAGAGCAAACTTTGGCGGGTGCAACTGCGACAAACGGTGCAGTTAAGCAGCAGCCCGCAGCTACCCCAGTGCAGCAGGCAGTTAAGCCGCCAGTGCAGCAGGCAGTTAAGCCGCCAGTGCAGCAGGCAGTTAATTCTACAATTAATATAGAAGATCCAGAAGCATACAAAATACTGGCAGAAGGCTATTTTGCTCAGGGCAAATTGGAACAGGCGATCGCAGCTTGCAAGAAGGCGCTGCAAATTAAGCCGGAAGCGCCGCTTTACAAAATGCTGGGCAACGCGCTACAAGCTGGCGGCAAAATTGATGAAGCTAAAAGTTGCTATGTCAAAGCAATAGAAATTAACCCAAATTTTGCCGAAGCTTATGCTAATTACGGCAGCATTTGCGCGCAGCAGGAACAGTGGCAGCAAGCGGTTTCTGCTTACGAAAAGGCGATCGCCCTGAAACCGGATTTTGCCGGTGCTTTTCGCAATTTTGCGAAACTGTTGACGCAGTTAGGCAAGCCGGAGGCTGCTGCTGAGGCTTGGTATCGAGCATTTGCGATCGACCCGAAGTCTGGCACCGCTGAGGAACACGAGAATTTAGCCAAAACTTTGATCGAGCAAGGTAAGGTAGATAAGGGAATTGAGTGTTATCGGCGCGCGGTGGAGTTGAACCCAAATGCGGGTGCAGCTTATCACGAATTGGGCGAAATTCTTAAGGGGCAAGAACAGTGGGAAGCGGCGGTAGATGCTTACAGCAATGCAATTAGAAACAATCCTGATCTTTCTTGGTCGCACAACAATTTAGCTGAGTCGCTGGTTAAGTTGGAACGGTGGGAGGAATCTGTAAATGCTTACCGCAAGGCGATCGAATTAAATCCTGATTTTAGCTGGTCTCACAACAATTTAGCAGATGTGCTGCTGAAGTTGGAACGGTGGGAAGAAGCCGTGAATGCTTACCGCAAAGCAACAGAATTAAATCCAGATTTTAGTTGGTCGCACAACTATTTAGCAGACGCGCTGATTAAACTAGGAAGGTGGGATGAGGCAATTTCGGCTTACCAAAGGTCGATCGAACTCAATCCCGACCATTTTTGGGCGCACAACAATTTAGCAGAAGCGCTGGTGAATTTGGAACGGTGGGATGAGGCAGTTGTTGCGTACCGGCGTGCTAACGAAGTTAATCCGAATTTCTTCTGGTCGCAGAGCAAGTTGGGCGACGTGCTGCTAGAAATGGAAAGCTGGGAGGAAGCGATCGATGTTTACCGGCGCGCGGCCGAGTTAAATCCTGATTTTCCGTGGACTTATTACAACATGGGAACGGCTTTTGAGAATCTGGAACGGTGGGATGAGTCGATCGCCGCTTACCGCCGTGCTGCGGAAATTCAGGCGGATTTGCCGTGGCTTTCGCAAAAGTTGGCTGATGCTTTGAGGATGCGATCGCAGTGGGATTTGAAGGATGCTATGCGTTTGTACCGGCGGGCGATTCAGGAGAATCGTGATGACGTGCAGTTGTATCACAAGGCGCTGGAGATTGCGCCGAATGATGCTGACCTTTACGTTGAGTTGGCTGATGCTTTGGTGCGGAAGAATTGGCCGGATGGGGCGATCGTCTTTTATCAGATGGCGTTGCAGATTCGGCCGGGCGATCGGGGGATTTCGGCGCTGTTAGAAGATGTGTTAAAAAAAAAGGGTGTAAGTAGGGCGGCGGAAAAGAGCGATCGCGCTGTTCACGGACACTCTGGAAATGCGATCGAACACAGCCCTGGGGTAGCTACCGAGTACCACGAATTAGGGGCGTCTCTGCAAGAAGAAGGTAAATTGGCTGAGGCTGTGGCCGCCTACCGCAAAGCAATTTCAATTAATCCTAATTACTTTGGAACTCACCACAATTTAGGCGATGTCCTCAAATGGATGGGTAAAGTTGATGAGTCTATTAAAAGCTATAAGAAAGCGGCAGAACTGAATCCAAATTTTGTTTGGTCGCACCACAACTTAGCTGATGTATTTCAAGAAGAAGGTCGGCTTGATGAAGCTGTTGCCACTTATCGGAAAGCGATCGAGGTTGCTCCTGAGTTTGGCTGGTCGTACCACAATTTAGCAAAAACTTTAGCTAAACAAGACAAGCTTTCGGAAGCTCTGGAAGCTTATCAGACCGCGAGCAAACTCGATCCGAAACTTTTTGGTTTGGATTATAAAAACTTGCGAGATTCGCTATTCCTCGGTCAAGACCCAGCTTACACGAAGTGGCGCGCGAAGAACAGCCCCAGAGAAGCTGATTTGCGAAAAATGGCGGAAACATTAGAAATCTTTAACTACAAGCCGCTGATTAGCATTGTCATGCCTGCTTACAATACGCCAGAAAATTATTTGCAGGAGGCAATAGAATCAGTTCTCAATCAGATATATCCTTATTGGGAATTGTGCATTGCGGATGACGCATCAACCGCGCCTCATGTCAAGCAAATTTTGCAAGAATATGCAGCTAAAGATAGCCGAATTAAAGTAGCTTACAGAACCAAAAACGGTCACATTTCTCACTGTTCCAATTCTGCTTTGGAGTTGGCGACGGGTGAATTTGTGTCTTTGCTAGACCACGACGATACACTGACGCCAGAGGCGTTGTATGAAGTGGTGCTGCTGCTGAACCGGCACCCGGAAGCGGACATGATTTATTCAGATGAAGATAAGATTTATCAGGATCAGGAACTGATAAATCCTTTCTTCAAGCCAGAATGGAGTCCGGATTCATTTTTATCTAGGATGTACACTTGCCATTTGGGAACTTACAGGCGATCGCTAATTAATGAAATCGGCGGTTTTAGACCGGGTTTTGAGGGAGCTCAGGATTATGATTTGGTTTTGAGGTTTACGGAAAAAACTGACAAAATCTTTCACATCCCTAAAATTCTTTACCACTGGAGAATGCACGCGGGTTCGGCGGCTGGCGGTGTAGATGCTAAACCCTATGCCTATGATGCAGGGCAAAAAGCTTTGCAAGAGGCGATCGAACGCAGAGGCGAACCGGGGAAAGTTGAAGGCGTTCCCTACTTTTTGGGACACTTTATTGCACGCTACAAAATTGCGGATTACAAGCGGGTCAGCATCATTATTCCGACGCGGGATTTGGGGGATGTTTTGGACAATTGCTTGGAGTCTATCTTTACTAAGAGCGTCTACCCCAACTACGAAGTTATCGTGATCGATAACGGCAGTCAAGAGCAACACACGGCGGAAATTATGGCTAAATGGAGGGCTAAGGAATCAGCGAGGTTTAAAAGTTATCGCCTCGATATTCCGTTCAATTTCTCTAAGATTAACAACTACGCTGCTAGCAAAGCGGAGGGAGATTACTTGCTGTTCTTGAATAACGATACAGAGGTAATTACTCCCGACTGGATTGATGGGATGGTTGAACAAGCTCAGAGAAGCTCGATCGGGGCTGTGGGCAATTTGTTGATATATTCAGACAACAAAATCCAGCACGCGGGAGTGGTGATGGGGCTCGGCGGCGGTGTGGCGGGTCACAGTTATTACCATATGCCGCGATCGATTCCTGGCTATTTCGGGAATGTGGTAGGCATGAATAATGTTTCAGCGGTAACTGCTGCGTGTTTGATGTGTCGCCGGGAAGTATTTGAAAGTGTTGGTGGGTTTGACGAAGAACTAACGGTGGCATACAATGATGTGGATTTGTGTTTGAAAATGCTAGAGAAAGGGTATCGCAATATTTACCTGCCTCATGTAGTTCTCTATCACCACGAATCTAAAAGTCGAGGTTACGAGGATTCGCCTGAAAAGAAAGAGCGGCTGAAGCAGGAATCGAAGCTGATGGAAAGCCGATGGCAAAAATATATTGAGAATGACCCTTACTACAGCCCTCATTTAACCAGAGCTTGTCAAGACAGCGGTATTAGATTGGAGGACGAGAATTGGCGGCCGAGTCATTAGGAACATCTCCATGAGGGGTAGGCACGCAGGGCTGTTTAATTCTTTGTAGGGGCAATCCCCCCGCGGTTGTCCTGGTTGGTGGGGAGGGTAGGCACGGGGGCACTACCCCTACAAATCAACAACCTGTAGGGGCGGTGCCCCCGTGCCCGCCCTGAGTGTCGGGAGGATCGAGAGGATTGTGACTCCGACAGAAAACCGATACAATTCACCTGACGGCACCAATGTCAAAAACCTGTAGGGGCGGGTTCACCGATAGCTTCAAGGAATACCCAAAGACTAAAAAACCCGCCCCGACCCCGCGCGAGAATCCTGAAGATTGACATTGGTGCAAGTTCTCAGATACAAGGTAGTTATAAACCCTTTCTCAACCAAGCTAAAAAAATGAAATATACGGTACAAAATTATGAATAACTCATTACAAGTGCATGAAGAGACTGCTTCTAATTATTTTCATAGAGGCAACCTCCTGAAACAGTCTGGTAAATTAGAGGAAGCGGCTGCCGCCTACCAGCGGTGTACTGAACTAAACCCGGATTTTTCCTGGTATCACCACAATTTGGGTGAAGTTTTGGCGAAATTGGGGCACCGGGATGGGGCGGAAAAAAGTTACCGCAGGGCCTGCGAACTTAACCCGAATTCGGCTTGGTCTTGGCACAATTTAGGAGAGGTTTTGGAACAGCAGGGCAATCTAGATGAAGCCGTTGCTGCGTACCGCAAAGCTGTGGAAATATATCCAGATTTTTATGAGTTTTATAACAGCTTGGGTAAGGGTTTGTGTTTGCAAGGTCAACTGGATGAATCTATAAGTTGTTTGCGAAGAGCGATCGAGCTGGACTCGGAATCGGCTTTGCCTTACCAAAATTTGTGGGAGGCTTTGGCAAGACAGGGACGGGTTGATGAAGGGATTGAGTGCTTGCGTCATGCGATCAATCTAAATCCGGGTGATGGGGAATTGTACCTGAAGTTGGCAGAGGCTTTCCAAGGTAAGAATGAATTAGCAGAAGCGGTAGGTTATTACCGAAAGGCTATTCAGTTGAAGCCTGATTTCCATTGGCTTTACTATAAATTGGGAACGGCTTTAGCGGCACAGGGTCAATGGGATGAGGCGATCGCGGCTTACTCGAAAGCCGCTGAGTTGGAACCGGGTTCGGCGATCGTTCACCACTATTTGGGGCATACTTTGTCGATCGTGCAACGGTGGGAGGAGGCGATCGCATCTTATCGGAAAGCGCTTGATCTCGTACCGAATGCGGCAGTGATTTACCAGCATTTGGGCGATGCTTTGGCGAAAGTGCAAAAGTGGGATCAAGCTGTGGGGGCTTACCGCAAGTCGGTTGAGTTTGAGCCAAATTCGCTGGAGGCTCAAGACCATTTGGGGTTTGCTCTATATCAGTTGGGGCGGTACGATGAGGCGATTTCTGCCTATCGCAAAGCTTTGGAAATTGCTCCTGATTCGGATGTAGTTCACTGTCATTTAGGGGAAGCCCTGCAAAGAAGAGCTCGCGTCCAACCACTTCAAAAAGATGTTGAGCTGGATTTAGATGAGGCGGTAAAGTGTTATCGCAGGGCAAGCGAATTGAATCCAAGCAATTTGGAGGCGGCTCAAAAGGCTGTGGAGATTAAGTCTGATGACTCGGATCTTTATTTGCGGCTAGGTAAGGCTTTGGCAGAACAAGGGCAGTTAGATGGGGCGATCGCTCAATACCGCCGCGTTCTCGATCAAAATTCAGACTCTTGGGAGGCGCAGCATTATTTAGGGGAAGCTTTGGCAAAACAAGGGCGGTGGGATGAGGCGATCGATGCTTACGATCGATGTGTGAAGGTTCACCCTAATGATTTTATGTCTTACGCTGGTTTGGGTGATTTTTGGCTGGGTAAGGGAATGCCAGAGAGGGCGATCGAGTTTTATCAAAAGGCGATCGATCTTAATCCTAATTTAGCTGAGGTTTATGATAAGTTGGGTGATAGTTTGGCTAAGGTGGGGCGACAAAAGGAGGCTAGTGTTTGTTATCGTCGGGGGCTGGAATTAAAGGCGAAGTAATAGACTTGAGCTTTTTTCCGAAACCCGGTTTTTGGCAAAAACCGGGTTTTTTGAGCTAGGATTTACCGATGGGGAAAGCCGATCGCTCTAATTGTGATTGGGCTTGTTTCAGTTTTTTTGTTTAAGTCCCGTTATACCTTTTCTTGACAGGAACTATTTTAACCCACATTCCGCACTTCTTAATATTATTCTGAAGATTTAGATCAACAAATGGCTGTAAGCTTTTCTCAGCAAGGCTTACAGCATTATTAAACTATATTGCTTTTTATAAAGAATCATTATCTATTTCCCGTAAAATAATTTTTATTGAGAAATAATTGCATATTAAAGCCCTGGAATAACGGTTTTCCGTAAAAGCACTTCTGACTATGTTAAGAAGTGCGGAATGTAGGTTTTAAGTAAATAAATATGCTAAAGTATAGAAAATCGCTTATTTACAAAAGGTAGAACACATGGGACAAAAAGCTAATGCTGAGGATTTTATAGGGCGATACAGAGAAATCGTCTCAGACCCACTCAACCTTCTCATACAGAGAGATCCCCGTGCTGGATTTGTGGAAGGCAACTATGTTTATCTTCACAACGGTTTGAAGATGCCAATATCTGGTCCTTACGCCTACTACGGTGCGTTCAGTTCTATTCTCTCCATAAATCGCGGGGTACATGAACCATTAGAGGAATTTGTATTTCAAGAGGCATTAAATCGCTTCCCAATTTCGCCAATAATGCTTGAACTTGGTGCATACTGGGGGCACTACTCAATGTGGCTAAAAATGGCTCGTTCCAATGCAACCGTTCATCTGGTAGAGCCAGAATTGGAAAATATAAACGCAGGAAAGCATAATTTTGAGCAGAATGGCTTCGTTGGCGAATTCACACAGGCGTTTGTCGGTAAAAATCTGTTTGGGGTTGATAAATATTTAGAGGAAAGAAGAATACAGAAACTTGACATACTTCATTGTGATATTCAAGGATATGAGATGGAAATGCTAGAGGATTGCTCCAATTCATTAGCAACCAAAATCATAGACTATCTCTTTATTTCAACTCATTCCCAACAATTGCATCAGGATGTTATAAAACGGCTTGAGAATTTCGATTATAGAATTGAAGTATCGTCCGATTTCGATTACGGCACTACTTCTTTCGATGGCTTTATCTTTGCCACCAGTCCTTGTATTGAACCAGTATTCAAACAATTTACTCCAATGAGTAGAATTCAGATCGAGCAGGCACAGCCGGTGCATACGATCAACTACCTGTCAAATATTATACGGGAGACCAAAATTCACGAGTAAGCTGTCGCGCATTTAAATTGTATATTCAGGGCGGGCGGGACGCCCAACCCCTACTCCCCACAAGACTTTAATTTTTTTGACATACAATTTAAATGCAGAACAGCTTACGTTATTTTTTAGCAAACTATAGATTCATTCGATCTAACCACATCCGATTTTAATAATGCGATCGCAACAAGTGTGTTAATTGGATGAGTCAGACTCAAGCTACTGAATGTATTGAGGATGAACCGGTTTACGCCAGAAACGCAAGGGCTTCAGATAATTGACCTTTTTGTTTCAGTTGGTTAGCTGTTTTAAAATAAGTAGTCATGGTTTTTGTTATTGGCCCTTGGCAACATGGTCTTAATTTATCGTTACTTTATCAGAGTTAGGGTTTATCGTTGCTAATTGTGACTGTGCTTGTTTCAGTTTTAAACGCGAACGATCCAATTCTCTCTGCATTTCTTGGGCTGTTTGTTTCCAACTATTCAACTGAGATTTTACCCATTCCTTTTCCGATTGAGTCGCCTCTAATTTAGCTTGTACCTCCTGAGTCGATCGCTGCCAAGTTTCCAATTGCGCTGCTAACTGAGATTTTTCTGCTTGAGTTTGCTGTAATTGTGACTCTTTTTCTTCTAACTGAGACTGTAATTTACCCAGAGATTGGGTAAATTGTGCTTGTATCTGCTGTACTTGCTGGGCTAACTCTTTTGCTTCTCCAATAAAAGCCTCTTTTTGAGCCTCTAAAATAGCGGGGTTAGCCTCTGCATACGGGCGATATTGGTTAAAAATAATCTCCCGAGTGCGAGTAAAATCGGCTCGATTATGGCTACTGGTGTTAGTGCCATCTTTTCTTTGGGTAAATTCGCAGGTAGTTTCTTTGATATGGGCTATGTCAAATTTGCGAGATAGCCGAATTATTAAATCCCAATCTTCATGGGTTGATAGGGTTTCATCAAATAAGCCCACTTCATCTAAGCACGATTTTTCGTGCATTAGACATAAGTTAGGAGTGCAGTTACTCACTAAGATTTTGTCATTATCAAAGTCTAGCGAGTAGGGCACACTACGCTGAACTGTCACATATTCACCCTTTTGTTTTTCCTGTTGGGCCATGACAGCATCGGTATAGGCGATTTTATATTCGCCATTTTCTAGGAATTTGACCAGGGTTTCGATGTGATTGGGGTAGTAGATATCGTCGTCGTCTAAGTAGGCGATGTATTTACCACGGGCGGCGCGGATGCCAGTGTTACGGGCGGCGGAGCGATCGAGAGCGCGATCGTGTTTTTTATAGACAATGTTACCCTTGGTATTGAGGCGTGAGATGACTGATTGTACGTCAACGCCCCCATCGTTGACCACAATGATTTCTAATTCTGTAAAGGTTTGATTGAGAACGCTTTGGATAGCTTGGGTAAGCATTTCGGGGCGGTCTTTAGTGGGGATGATGACACTGACAAGCGGGCGACCTATGTTAACAGTTGATTGCCCTATTTGGCGATAGGGTAGTGCGTTTAGTTCTGATGGAGCAATTGGCACTACCACGTTAACAGGGGAAACTCCCTCACGGGATATGCCATATTCTGCCCAAATCTGTATGGGCTCATCCACAGGTGCATTACCAGATGTTGATAAGCCATCAGGGTTATGGTAGTAGATGCCAAGTGTTTCTGAAATATGTACCAGTTTTTCAGTTTTGCCAATACGCAGCCAAAACTCGTAATCTGCTGCGGCAATTAGATATGTTCGGAAATAGCCATGACGATTGTGTATGTCCTTTCTCCACATTGGCTGGGGGCCGCAAATACACTGACGTTCCAGTTCAGAGTAGTCAAAATGCGGCCAACTAAAGCGCTGAGTAGCTTGATTTGTGAGCCATGTCTCATTAGCAACCGTACTGATTAACTGGTCGGCATAGACTAAACTTGTGTCAAGGTGAGTATCTAAATAGTTAGCCAATATCTCTAGCGCATCAGGTCGATGACGATCGTCCGCATTAGCATTTGTAATATAGACTCCCCGCGACATCTTAATTGCTCGGTTCCAAGAGGCATATAAAGGTTCACGCTCTGTTGTCCTTTCGTAGACTATATTTGGATACTTTGACTGGAATTCTCGCACAATTGCCTGCTCATTTTCGGGAGAAGCACTATCAATAACTATAATTTCAACTTCTCCTTTTTGGTAGAGTGTTTGTTCTACCAAGTCTTGCAGACAGCCACGAATAAATTTTTCTGATTTATAGGTGGATAGTATCGCTGAAACTTTGAAATGAGAGCGCTCATGCTGCGTATTTAGCAAGGCTGTTCTGGACAAAGTTACTTCGCTATATTGCTGATCTAGTAGCGCTGTTCGCAAGACCGATACTAATTGTTCTACGACCTTATAAATACTGAAGGATTCTTGAGCAAACGCAGCCGAAACTTGGCGGATTGAATCGTCATAATCAATTTTTTTTAATGCCTTAATTATTGTCTTTGCCAACTCTTGTTCAGTGTTAGGTGAATAGAGCAAACCTGTTTTGCCATCTATAAGAGTTGCAGCTACCCCGCCTACATGGTGTACTACAGGAATACAGCCACAGGCTTGAGCTTCAACTGATACAAGGCTGAAACTTTCTAGGTAAGACGGTAAACACAGGATGCTGTGCCGAGAATAAATTTCAGGCATTCTCTTACGAGGAACCGATCCATGAAAATATACTCCCTTGCGTTCTACACTTTTGATATCTTTTTCATAGCTATCACTGTGATCCAGCCATAGCGCGGCACTTCCATAAACATGAACTTCTGCGTCAGGGAAAATGCGATTTACAATGGGTAATGCTTCTAATAGGACGTGGAGACCTTTATCCGAAACTATGGCTCCAGCAAACAGGATAGAGTGTTTACTTCGCGCTACTGGCTGTGGAGTGAAAATGTCTCCTACCATGTTTGTACATATTTGAGTTTTTTCAGGAGGAGCACCTTGGGAAATCGCTGCATCCCGGTGAATTTCTGAAAGACATAGGATAGCGTCTAAGTCATTAAATCGTTTGATGTCTTCAGCTTCAAAATACCAGCAGTGGTGATGTAAAATCCATATCTGTCCTGGTCGCTTAGGAATATTTAATAACGTTCTGATGACTGCACCCAAAATCACAACATCATACTTTGATATAAAAGCTTCTCTATCTTGAGGCTTCGGAAATGCTAAAAACTTTACACCCTTATAGGTATGCGATTTGGTTATATGATCTCCTGTGATTTCAACACACAAAGAAGGATATAATTTTGCCAGTGATGTCGCTAAACTTATAATTGCTGTAGCGGCTCCGCCATCTGCAATATGGCTGGTATCAGTAAAGCCAGCATAGTAAAAAAGTATTTTACATACATCTTTGGACTCCGAATTTATAACTGGGCGATGATATTTTACGTCACCGGGTGAATATGGATGCGTACTAGGTGATTCGGCAATACCGTTCCCCCAGTCTATATCCCAAATGTCAAGTTCTGAAAAATAGTCGTAACCGTATTCCTTAAACCATTGTAGAACCTGTTTTTCTCGCCATTGCTCTGGCCAATTATAGATTGTTTTATCAAAAAAAGGATAACCATAAAACCATTCAGGCGGACAGGGACGTAAGCCTAGATTGGTTTCATCTTTGCTAAGTCCATAAATACTATTAATTTCTTGAATTGATTTTTGCGGTTGCCTAATGTGTTCCAAGCAGCGATACCAAGCTTGCTTAACAAGGAGATTGCGCCAGTTTACAAATTGAAAATGAAGTAATCCATAATCATCTCCCTCAATCGTATATAGCTTGCCTTCAAGACCCAGGGGCATTTTACCTACATGGAATGCTTCGTCACCGTAATAACATTTACCATTATCAGCAAATATAATCTGTTTATAATTATTTGTCCAAACTGATGTATCATGTCGATATTGCTTTACCGAACGCCACAACTGAATCCATGCTAATTGCAGCCTATCACCTGGGCTCAGCTTCAGGATTTCCTTACGTAAGAACTCATTTTCTATAAGGTTTGATGTAAAAGCTTCATCTGCATCGATAAAAATGAAGTGTGTTCCCCCAATTTCTCGACCAGCATCCAATAGTGGTTTTTGACGTCCGCTTTCGCTGTATTGCCATGACTCAGTTTTTCTGATGATTCGCTCAATAGGATATTCTTTCCGCAGGGATTCAACAATTTCCACTGTATTATCATCTGAAACATCGTCATGAACGCAAATAGCATCAACAAACTTTGCAACAGCCCGAATACAAAAAGCAATCTGTATTGACTCGTTCTTTGTCTCAATCAAGGCGACAATTTTTTTTCGAGAATTTAATACCGTTAAAATTTCTTTTTGATGAATTTGATTGCCTTTGATCCAAAAAGAGTTTCCCTCACCTCCGCCACTTTGATTCAGTCCGATACCTGATAGATAGATACTGTGGTCTGCTAGATACTTCTCTAGATTAGACAGTTGGCACTGATCTTGGTACATAGTTCTGTATAACCAAACTTTTAAAAAGAGAGAAGAACAACGCTCCAATGTTTGTTTGGCACCTTTAAGAACTTTTAGTTCGGCTCCTTGCACATCGCACCTGAGTAAATCAATCTTCTTTCCCGCTAGTGGAGCAAAACTGTCCAGAGTGACTGTGGCTACTGTGTATGCTTCTGCTGGAGATGCACCGAAAGTAGTTAGTCCTTGGTCTTGATCTTCTTGAACTCTCATCGGAAGAAGAGAGCCTGTTCCGTCTAGCGTTGTTTCATAAAAAACAGCGGTTCCATTCTCGTCAGAGACAGCATAGTTGTAACAAAAAACGCGTGGATTTCCAGGAAAACGCTCTAAAAGTAGGGAGAAGTAACGCTGGCTTGCTTCAAATACATAAATTTCGGCATTTGGATAGTTTTGTAAAAATCTATCTATCTCAAATCCCAAGTGGCCGCCAACAATAACAATACACCGAACTTCATTGGCTGATTTCCCAATAAACTCGTGAAGATGGTTTTCGGTCGCTTGTTGAATTTCTGCATAGGGGGGATTACCTGTTGCACCTGTGTAAGCTTTCGTTGCTGGCAGATAGGGGCATGTTTCACTGAATAAGTGGTTCAGCCTAACCATGAATAAATCCTGGCTGTTGTCAAACATCAACGAATAGCCTAACTCTGCTAAGTATGATATAATCTTTTCTCTGTCTTTGCCATACTCGATAACAATCATTGAGGGGTGAAATCGATCAAAATCAAGACTTTTTAGAACATCAAAATCAAAGCCTTCAGTATCTATTGAAATAAAATCAATTTCGGGAATCCCCTCTTCCTCAAGAATGGCTGTCAGTCTCTTGATAGAAACTTTTTCTTTCTCCCACAACATTCCATACTCTTCTTGCCAACGCAGTGTTTCCGACTCTAAAAATGTAGAAACATCACTTTGCCATTCTGGTATGTCAGGATTGATACCAACATTTATATCTAGTTCTCCTTCTTCTAATCCTACGGCTGCACGGATGCACTTGACAGAGGTATTCTCATAGGATTGTGCCAGTTTTTCAAAATTCCTTTTTACTGGCTCTATACAGAGTCCAGTCCAGCCATAAGTTTCATATAAGCGGCGTACATTGCTGTAATGTACGCCATCACAAGCTCCTACCTCGACAAATATTTTATTTTTCGGCGGATAGTCTAGAAAGAATTTTTCAATAACCTTATCCTGTTCGCATTG
>NZ_JAUBPB010000142.1:0-3226 GCF_036700545.1 Microcoleus sp. SVA1B4 | reverse complement strand
CGGACTCGATCCGCTCGCGCTCGACTATTATAATTTACTTGGGGACAATTAATCCACCCTGCTAAATCCCCCTTAAGAAGGGGGACTTTGAGTTGATTCTCTTGTCCCCCCCTTATTAAGGGGGGCTAGGGGGGATCGAGTTTCGGCCTAAAACCCACTGTCTCTCTGCTTGATCCGAAAGTCTAGATCCCCCTAAATCCCCCTTAAGAAGGGGGACTTTGAGTTGATTCTCTTGTCCCCCCCTTATTAAGGGGGGCTAGGGGGGATCAGAATCTCCGCCTAAAAACGAGTAACTCCTATTCAATTAAATCGAAACTTTGTCAGCCAAAGTGACAATCTACCATGCAACTCAAATCAGCGGTGCAATGGATACCTCATCCCGACGGTCATTGGATACTTCGCAATCCCGAAGACATTACCTGTATTCAAGTTGACGACTTTGACAAACAGGTAATTGTGCAATTAAGCCAACAGCCAATAACTAATATTCTCGCTGAATACAACCTCGATTTAGAAGACGTGCAAAATCTCTTGAAAGACTTAGCACAAGCAGGAATGCTAGAAGGAACCAAGCCGCCGAAAGCCAAATTTAACCTGCTATCCTTCACAATTCCCCTAGTCAATCCCGATGTTTGGCTGTCGCGGCACATCGACAAAATCCGCTGGATTTGGACGTGGGAATTTGGCTTTATTCTGTGCGCTTTCATCTCTTCCTCTGTAGCAGTGTGGTTGGCTTCCACAGCAGAAGTTGCCGCCTCACATCAGCAGTTGTGGATAGCAGGACAAAATGAGACTATTTTCACATTTGTTTTGCTGACAATGCTAGTAATAGCTTTGCACGAACTCGGCCACGCTTTCACGCTAAAACACTACGGCGGTATTGTTAAAGAAATTGGATTATTGTTTATGTGTTTCATCCCCGGATGTTACACAGATACAACCGATCAATACAGTTTAGTCCGGCGGAAACAGCGAGTTTTAGTAGTAGCCGCAGGAGTATTTATCCAAGTAACAATTTGGGCATTGGCTGTTTGGATGTGGCTGTTTTCTCTGTCAAATCCGGTTTGGCATCAAATTAGTTATTTGTTGATGGTAGCCGCCTTGCTGACAGTTGCAATTAATTTGAATCCCTTGAATAGATTTGACGGTTATTATTTGTTAGTAGCGGGAACAGGCATTAACAATCTGCGACAAAGGTCGTTTGATTTTTATGTGGATTTGTTGCGGAGGGAGGAGATTGAGGAAGCAGCAGAAACGCAATGGGTTTTGGCAGCTTACGCGCCTTTGAGTGTACTTTATACTGTTTGGGTTTTGAGTTATTTAGCATCCTTGCTGGGTAATTTGGTTTTGCGGGTTTGGAGTTTTTAACCGCAGATTAATCACAGGCGGGACGCCCGTGCCACGATTAACCTAACGGGCGAGACGCCCGTGCCACAAAATGCAACTTTATTATTGTAGGAGTTTATCGAAATGAATGTTTTTCAAAAGTGGGGAATTGTTAGCGGAAGTTTGAGTTTTGCAGTTGTCAGTCAATGTTTTTCTGCACAAGCGGCAACTCTTACTCAAACTTACACTGTGAATTTGGGTTCGCAGCCGTTAAATAGCAGCACGAATGTAGTTTTGCCCAAGTTTAATTCGCTGTTAGGAACGCTATTAAGGGCTTATGTTACGGTTAAATCTACTGTTAACAATACTGTTAGCATTACTCCTTTAACGGGAGATTTTATGGGGACGGCGGCGAGTAATGCAAGTATTGCTGTGAATATTCCGCTGTTAAAAGTTGACCCTAATTTGACTTTAAGTGTGTTAGCCAGTCCGCCGGAAACGAAGATTGCTAGTGGCGGTACGGGAAGTGTTAGCGGTTCGGCTTCTGGTACTGTGTCGAAGAGTTATGATTTGCCGCAGTTTTTAAGTGCTTTAACTGGCTGCGATGGTGATACTTTTACGGCTGGCGTGGCGACAACTGGTTTGACTCAAATTCTGGGGAGTCCGGCTAGAGGTAGTTTTGGGGGTAAGGTTGTGGCTAACACTACAGTTAGTGCAATTTAAGTAGGTCGGCGAAAAAAAACAAAACTATGTTAAGATACATAAAGAAAGGTAGAAATTTAGTGAGGTAATTAATATATGGGCGCTCGATTAAGAGTATTTCTCACTCAAAAGCAAGACAAAACCCTATTTAATCTGAGAACGGCGAAAGTACCACAAAAAGTCAAAGATCGAGCAGAAGTAATCAGGTTAAACGCAAATGGCTGGTATGTTGAGAAAATAGCTACTCACTTTAACTGGGCTTCACAAACAGTGAGAGCAGTCTTACATAAATGGGAAGAATTTGGTATAGAAAGCCTTTGGGAAAAACCAGGTCGAGGGGTAAAAGCCAAATGGAAAGAAGAAGATATAGAGTTTTTGTCAGAATGCTTAAAAAAAGAACCACGTACATATAACAGTTTTCAATTAGCTGATAAATTAGAAAAAGAGCGCTCTATTAAATTAAGTCCCGACCGACTAAGACGGGTACTAAAAAAAAAAGGGATCATTTGGAAAAGAGCTAGTCCAAGTCATAAAGGAAAACAAGACCCCAAACAACGAGAAATAAAGCAATCAGACCTAGATATGCTGGAATTAGCAGCGGCAGCCGGAGAAATCGACTTAAAATATTTAGATGAATCAGGATTTTGTGCGTGGAGTAAAGCAAGTTATACATATTACAAAAAAGGTCAACAAAAACGGATACAGCAAACTAAAAATCGAGGTCGTAGATTAAGTAGTGTGGGGCTTTTTGAACCTTTAAGTAGCTTTGTATATGGTTTGGTAATTGGAGGTGTTGATCGAAAAGCTTATATTCAGATGATGGAAAAAGAAGCAGAAGAAGCGGCCCAAATGAAACGGATTAGAATTATTGTACAAGACAACGGTCCAATACACCGATGTCAGGAGGTTAAACAGTTGTGGTCAAAGTGGGAAGCTCAGGGTTTATATATTTTTTTCTTGCCTAAATATTGTTCCGAAATGAACCCAATTGAATTAGAGTGGCAACACATTAAAGAAGATGAATTAGCCGGACAAATGTTTGAGGATGAATTAGAACTCGCCTACGCCGTAATTCATGGAGTAGAAGTTAGAGGAAAAAGAGGAGATTACCCTACACAACGTATTAAACTGAAGTTCCCCCAGTAGGGGGAATGTTCAAATCTCACAAACCCTTGCACTACAAGGAACGATCGCCTTT